>NZ_JBCLYA010000024.1:0-249768 GCF_039650795.1 Salmonella sp. K21076 | reverse complement strand
GCGGGGTGGTGGAGCGTCTGAGCGACACGGTGCAGAACGGTCTGATTAATATCGTGACCATTTTCCTCGGGCTGTCGGTGGGCGCGAAGCTGGTCGCGGATAAGTTCCTGCAGCCGCAGATGCTGGGCATTCTGCTGCTGGGGGTGATTGCCTTTGGTATCGGGACGGCGGCCGGGGTGCTGATGGCGAAGCTGCTGAACCTGTGCAGTAAGAACAAAATCAACCCGCTGATAGGTTCAGCCGGGGTGTCGGCAGTGCCGATGGCAGCCAGGGTGTCGAACAAGGTGGGCCTGGAGTCGAACCCGCAGAACTTCCTGCTGATGCACGCGATGGGGCCGAACGTGGCCGGGGTTATCGGTTCGGCCATTGCGGCGGGCGTGATGCTGAAGTACGTGCTGGCAATGTAATCCAATTCTAATCGGGAGCAGTGATTATGCTCCCGCAAAATGAGGACACAGTAATGAGTGAAATGGTTGCGTTTCGGCAAGGTACATCCATGCCATCCAGAGAAACCATCTTGCGTTATGTTGTTGAGACGGTGAATCAGATAACTGAGCTTGAGCCAGCGCTGCATTTGCTGCCGTGGTCCGGCGTCAACTCAGCAATATATGAGCAACGTTTTGCACAGTGTTACGACGAGGGGCTTTGTGCCGCACAGACGTCGGCACCGAATGTTCCGCAGGGGATTCTGCCATCGACCGATTGGGCTCAGGGTATCGGGTTACTCTGTTTCGCCGCAGGGTATATGAGCGCAGGCGAGCGGCCATTAACACACAATCGGTTATGCGATTTCGTCAAACAGGCGGCTGTTGGTTTATCGCCGATTGAGGGGGAGGCGGCGAGCGGTTTCTCGACGGTGCGTAGTATTGCATTACCCGTATTCAGGCGATTACAACGCGATGGTCACGCGTCTCGGGTCCTGCTGTTACAAACGTTGCTGCATCTGGTCGCCTGGAAAAGCGCATCGCAGTATGCGCGTCAACAGGCGCAACGACTGCTCTGGATGGGCGGCATTCTGGGGGAAGGGAGCGAGTCTGGCTTATTGACACTCGATAAGGCGCTGCGTGAAGAGGCCGTCGGGGAAAAGAGTTTCCCCGCTCTGCTAATCTTCACGAGTTTCCTGGCGCATTTTCCGGCAGGGCCAGTCTTTATTGACTAGCCGTCGAACGACGCAGGCAAAAGCTGCGTCGTTTTAGTTTGACGCCGGGTATTCCTGCACCGTCACCTGGAACGTGAGCTGCTTATCATCCCGCATTACCACGACCGGAATGACGGAGCCCGGGCGAATTTCCGCCACCTGATCCATCGTCTCCAGCGCGGACACGGCGGGTTTATTATTGACCGAAATAATCAAATCATTAACCTGAATACCGGCAAGCGCAGCGGGGCCGTTTGGCGTTACTTCATTAACGACAATGCCCTGAATCGGGTCCATGCCGCTACCCTGCTGCGCGTGCAGCGGCGCGATTTCTCGTCCGCCAATACCGATATAGCCGCGAATCACGCGACCGTCGCGGATAAGCTTATCCATAATTTTCGTGGCTAGCTGGAAGGGAATCGCAAAACCAAGGCCTTCCGGCGTTTCGCCATCGTTACTCTTATCAAAAGAGAGGGTGTTGATCCCCATCAGTTCGCCTAACGAGTTGACCAGCGCGCCGCCGGAATTACCGTGGTTAATCGAGGCGTCGGTCTGGAGAAAATTCTGTCGCCCCGTCGGGTTCAGGCCGATACGACCCGTTGCGCTGATGATCCCCTGGGTGATGGTCTGTCCCAGATTATATGGGTTGCCGATAGCCAGTACGACGTCGCCAATATGCGGTGTACGCTTTGTATTAATCGGGATGGTAGGCAGCCCGCCAGTGGCGTTGATCTTCAGCACCGCCAGGTCGGTAAGCGAATCGGAGCCAACCAGTAGCGCTTCAAAGACGCGGCCATCCTGTAGCGCGACGATAATCTGATCGGCATCGTTAATCACGTGCTTGTTGGTAATAATATAACCGCGTTGATCCATGATCACGCCGGAACCCAGCGTGCGGATCTCCAGTTGATTATGCGCGGTACTGTTCATACTGCGGTTATAGACATTGACGACGGCAGGCGCGGCGCGGCGAACCGCAAAATTATAACTGGCTGGCGTCTCATCGGTACTGTCGAATTGCGGGACGGCGATAGGATTAATTTTGCGCAAAGAAGGCATGACGGCCAACAGAATAGCGCCGACAATTAAACCTATTGCGACCGAACGTAAGAGCTTCACAAACATGATGGAGGCGTCGTTAAAAAAGGGAACGGCAGCAGCATACCATGAGTTAACCGGACATCACATCGCAGGCTGATGCCCGGTTTAAGACAGGATTAGCGCAGCAATAGATAAATGTTCTCGTTGCCGCGTACTACCTGAAGAGCAATGATGGACGGTTTTGCCGCCATCACTTTGCGCATTTCGGCGATAGAACTGATGCGATCGCGATTAACGCCGATGATAACATCATCTTTTTGCAAACCGGCCTGCGCGGCAGGACTGCTTTTTTCGACGCTATCAACCTTAACGCCTTTCGTCCCGTCTTTCAGCTGGCCGTCGCTCAACGTCGCGCCTTGCAACGCCGGGGCGATCATTTCGGCGCTGGCGGAAGAAGAGGTATTGGAATCCAGCGTGACTTCCACCTCCAGCGGCTTACCATCGCGCAGCAGGCCCAGCTTCACTTTCGTGCCCGGTTCGGTGGTGGCGATACGTGAACGCAGTTCGGCAAAGCTATTCAGCGGCTTACCGTTAAGACTGATAATCACGTCTCCGGATTTCACCCCGGCCTTCGCCGAACCTGAATTGGGTAAAACCTCGCTGACAAAAGCGCCACGCTGAACGTTCAGTTTGAATGCCTTAGCGATATCAGCGGTCATTTCAGTGCCTTTAATTCCCAGCAATCCGCGTTTGATTTCGCCGAACTGAATCAACTGCTGCGCCAGCGTCTGCGCCATATTGGAAGGAATAGCAAAGCCAATGCCGATGCTCCCGCCCCCTGGCGCGAGGATTGCGGTATTAATCCCGATCAGCTCGCCGTTCAGGTTAAGCAGCGCGCCGCCGGAGTTGCCGCGGTTAATAGAGGCATCGGTTTGAATAAAGTTCTCAAGCCCTTCCAGATTAAGCCCGCTGCGTCCCAGCGCTGAAATAATCCCGGAGGTGGCGGTTTGTCCAAGGCCAAACGGATTACCAACCGCCACGGCGAAATCGCCGACGCGGAGTTTGTCGGAATCGGCGATGGCAATTTGCGTTAACTTGCTGGGATTCTGAATTTGTAACAGAGCGATATCGCTCTGGTCGTCGCCGCCGATCAGCTTCGCGTCGAATTCGCGTCCGTCATTCAGTTGAATGCTGATCTTCTGTGCCTGATTAATCACATGATTATTGGTTAATACATAGCCTTTCGCGGCATCGATAATCACCCCCGAACCGAGTCCTTCAAACGGCTGGGACGGCTGGTCTGGCAGATCCTCGCCAAAGAATTTTTTAAACTCCTCCGGCACTTTTTGGCTCTGGGTGGCGGTTCCCTCGACTTTTACGCTGACGACAGCAGGCAGCACTTTCTCCAGCATAGGGGCAAGGCTTGGCAGCGTCGCCTGGCCTGGCACCTGGCCTGGTATCGATGCAAGGGCTGGAAACGGTGCCGAAAGAGTTAATCCGACACTTAACGCTAATGCACTTAACAGCTGGGTGTGTTTTTTCATGGATGCTGCTCTCGTACCTTGAATGAACGGATAGACAATTCAAAACAGATTGATGTTATTGAATTTTCAGCCTGGTAACAATGATAATAGCTGGGACAGGAAAGATAGAGAGAGGGCGCAAGCGATGCGCCCGATAAATTTCTTAACGGCGTGCGATTAATCGCGCTTTGCGCCGCTACGTAACAGGCCAGACGCGCCTTCAGAATAATCACGTGGCATTTGTACTGGCGCCTGATCGTTGCTCGCCTCAGACTCCGCCAGACGGTTACGGAACGGATTCGACTCCGCAGACATTTCCGGCAGCAGGCTGCTGGAGCTTTTCGCCATATACTGATACAGCTGGCGGTAATCATGCGCCATGGTATCCAGCAGTTCCGCGCTGCGGGCAAAGTGGCTAACCAGCTCTTCACGGTACTCTTCCAGCTCAGCTTTGTTTTTTTCCAGTTCGTACTGCAATGCCTGCTGTTGACGTAACTTACGATTACCAAAACGCATGGCCACGGCACCAATGATGATACCGACGACTAATCCAATTAGCGCATATTCCCAGGTCATGAACATCTCCCGTTGTCTTATGTTTCCGTAGGGTGTTGGCTCCAGGCTCCATGCCCGCGCCTGATTATGCCACTATAACCGCTAATTTCGTAGAAGTGGAATCCCGACAGCATATCGCGTAGTGTAGAACGGCCTTTTTTTCGTCAGCCGTGAACGACGGCACATCGATTTTCAAGGAATAACAATAACATTATGCAAAGTCTTTCCCCTACATCGCGTTATCTCCAGGCACTCAACGAAGGCACCCATCAGCCTGACGACGTACAGAAAGAGGCGGTCGACCGTCTGGAAACCCTTTATCAGGCGCTCACCGCGAAAAAATCGTCGGCTACGCCACCCGGCGGTCTGATAGCGCGACTGGGGAAATTATTAGGCAAAAACGAACCGGACGCGCAAATACCGGTTCGCGGGCTGTATATGTGGGGGGGCGTGGGTCGCGGCAAAACCTGGCTCATGGATCTCTTCTACCACAGCCTGCCGGGTGAGCGAAAATTGCGCCTGCATTTTCATCGGTTTATGCTGCGCGTGCATGAAGAGCTTACCGCGCTACAGGGACAGATCGATCCGTTAGACATTATTGCCGATCGGTTTAAAACCGAGACGGACGTACTGTGTTTCGATGAGTTTTTCGTCACCGATATTACCGACGCCATGCTGCTGGGCGGTTTAATGAAAGCGCTGTTTGCACGCGGCATTACGCTGGTCGCGACCTCCAATATTCCGCCGGAGGAACTCTACCGCAACGGTTTGCAACGCGCCCGCTTCCTGCCGGCTATCGATGCCATTAAACAGCACTGCGACATTATGAATGTGGACGCCGGCGTCGATTACCGGCTGCGGACGCTGACGCAGGCCCATTTATGGCTAACGCCGCTTAATGATGAAACCCGGCGGCAAATGGATAAACTGTGGCTGGCGTTAGCGGGGGCCGCACGAGAACATGCTCCGACGCTGGAAATCAATCATCGCCCTTTATCCACCCTGGGCGTTGAAAACCAAACGTTAGCGGCCTCTTTCGCTACGCTGTGCGTCGAGGCTCGCAGCCAGCATGATTACATTGCGCTCTCAAGGTTATTTCACACGGTTCTGTTGTTTGACGTGCCGGTCATGACGCCGCTGATGGAGAACGAAGCGCGCCGCTTTATTGCGCTGGTGGATGAGTTTTACGAGCGCCACGTTAAGCTGGTGGTCAGCGCCGCCGCGCCGTTATATGAGATTTATCAGGGGGAGCGACTCAAGTTTGAATTTCAGCGCTGTCTGTCGCGCCTGCAAGAGATGCAGAGTGCGGAGTATCTCAAGCGGGAGCATATGCCGTAAGCCGGACAAGCGTAGCGCTCCGGCATTATGCGGTATTATATCTGTGCAACCTCCCCGACCGAGGGTGAACTAGGCCTGAACAAAACCCGCGGCAAATCGCAAAAAGGGGTCGATCTTTGACCTGGACTTCTCTATAATCCTGCGACCCCACGTTACAAGAGAGTTTTTTCCCAAACTTTCTCTGTGCCGGCCAAACATATCCGAGGGGGTAGGTTTACCGGACTTTGTCGTGTGAACCTCAACTATTTAAACGTTTGGGTGTTCACCAACGTGTAACTTATTTATTTGGGTAAGCTTTTAATGAAAACTTTTACAGCTAAACCAGAAACCGTAAAACGCGACTGGTATGTTGTTGACGCGACCGGTAAAACTCTGGGCCGTCTGGCTACTGAACTGGCTCGTCGCCTGCGCGGTAAGCACAAAGCGGAATACACTCCGCACGTAGATACCGGTGATTACATCATCGTTCTGAACGCTGACAAAGTTGCTGTAACCGGCAACAAGCGTACTGACAAAGTGTACTATCACCACACCGGCCACATCGGTGGTATCAAACAAGCGACCTTTGAAGAGATGATTGCCCGCCGTCCTGAGCGTGTGATTGAAATCGCGGTTAAAGGCATGCTGCCAAAAGGCCCGCTGGGTCGTGCTATGTTCCGTAAACTGAAAGTTTACGCGGGCAACGAGCACAACCACGCGGCACAGCAACCGCAAGTTCTTGACATCTAATCGGGATTATAGGCAATGGCTGAAAATCAATACTACGGCACTGGTCGCCGCAAAAGTTCCGCAGCTCGCGTTTTCATCAAGCCGGGCAACGGTAAAATCGTTATCAACCAACGTTCTCTGGAACAGTACTTCGGTCGTGAAACTGCCCGCATGGTAGTTCGTCAGCCGCTGGAACTGGTCGACATGGTTGAGAAACTGGATCTGTACATCACTGTTAAAGGTGGTGGTATCTCTGGTCAGGCTGGTGCGATCCGTCACGGTATCACCCGCGCTCTGATGGAGTACGACGAGTCCCTGCGTGGCGAACTGCGTAAAGCTGGCTTCGTTACTCGTGACGCTCGTCAGGTTGAACGTAAGAAAGTCGGCCTGCGTAAAGCACGTCGTCGTCCGCAGTTCTCCAAACGTTAATTGTTTTCTGCTTCGGCAGACAACTGTTAGCGAAAAAACCCGCTTTGGCGGGTTTTTTTATGGGCAATGCATTTATCTGTCACAATGAAATGCGGATTGTTGTCTCTTTTTCCCCAATTCCAGAATCGACTCACCACAAAGGTCACAAAATCTGGTAAACTATCATCCAATTTTCTGCCCAAATAGCGGGGAATGTTCATTTTTTGTCTCGTTTCTGAGCAATGATGGCTTTTTTCGCCCTGGGTGACATAACATCTGGCTGGTCACATTGTGGCTGGTAGCAGTAAAAATTCTGAATATACCTGGAGGTTTTCATGGCTGTCGCTGCCAACAAACGTTCGGTAATGACGCTGTTTTCTGGTCCTACTGACATCTATAGCCATCAGGTCCGCATTGTGTTGGCTGAAAAGGGTGTTAGTTTTGAGATCGAACATGTGGAAAAGGACAATCCACCTCAGGATCTGATTGACCTCAACCCGAATCAAAGCGTTCCGACACTGGTGGATCGTGAGCTGACCCTGTGGGAATCTCGCATCATTATGGAATATCTGGATGAGCGTTTCCCCCATCCGCCGCTGATGCCGGTTTATCCGGTCGCGCGCGGTGAAAGCCGTCTGTACATGCACCGTATTGAAAAAGACTGGTATACGCTGATGAACGTCATCGTAAACGGGTCTGCTTCCGAGGTCGACTCTGCGCGTAAACAACTGCGTGAAGAGCTGCTGGCGATTGCGCCGGTATTTGGTCAGAAACCGTATTTCCTGAGCGACGAATTCAGCCTGGTTGATTGCTACCTGGCGCCTCTCCTGTGGCGTTTACCGCAGTTGGGTATCGAATTCAGCGGCGCAGGGGCGAAAGAGCTGAAAGGCTATATGACCCGCGTCTTTGAACGTGATTCTTTCCTGGCTTCTTTAACCGAAGCTGAACGTGAAATGCGCCTCGGTCGGGGTTAACCTGTATGGATTTGTCACAGTTGACGCCGCGTCGTCCCTATCTGTTGCGTGCTTTCTACGAGTGGTTGCTGGATAACCAGTTGACCCCGCATCTGGTGGTGGATGTGATGCTGCCTGGCGTGCATGTCCCTATGGAATATGCGCGCGATGGGCAAATCGTCCTCAATATTGCGCCGCGGGCGGTAGGTAATCTGGAGCTGTCTAATGATGAAGTGCGTTTTAATGCGCGCTTCGGCGGCGTTCCCCGTCAGGTTTCTGTGCCTTTGGCTGCGGTGCTGGCGATTTACGCCCGTGAAAACGGCGCAGGCACCATGTTTGAGCCTGAAGCCGCCTATGATGAAGACGTTGTCAGCTTAAATGATGATGACAATACCGCAGGCGCGGAAAGCGAGACCGTGATGTCCGTCATTGATGGCGATAAGCCCGACCACGATGACGACAGTAGTCCTGATGACGAGCCGCCTCCGCCGCGTGGCGGACGTCCGGCGCTGCGCGTAGTAAAATAATCAACAGGCCCTGAAGGGCCTGTTTTGTTTGGTCTCCTCGCGGGTTCACCCTGCTTTTGAAGCTGTGTTACGATAAGCTTGCTATTATTTGCCACCGACCACTCATGAATGGACGTTATGAACGCATTTGATTCGCAAGCAGAAGATTCACCGACATCCCTCGGGCGTAGTTTGCGCCGCCGCCCGCTGGCGCGTAAAAAACTGTCTGAAATGGTTGAGGAAGAGCTGGAGCAGATGATCCGCCGTCATGAGTTTGGCGAGGGAGAACAGCTACCGTCTGAACGTGAATTAATGGCCTTCTTCAATGTGGGACGTCCCTCCGTGCGTGAAGCGTTAGCTGCGCTGAAGCGTAAAGGTCTGGTGCAAATCAATAACGGCGAACGCGCCCGCGTCTCGCGCCCCTCTGCTGATACCATCATCAGCGAACTGTCGGGTATGGCGAAAGATTTTCTTACTCATCCTGGCGGCATCGCTCACTTTGAACAGCTACGGCTTTTCTTTGAATCCAGCCTGGTACGCTATGCGGCGGAACATGCCACCGACGAGCAGATCGCGTTGTTAACGAAAGCGCTGGAAATTAATAGCCAGTCGCTGGATGACAACGCGCTGTTTATTCGTTCGGATGTCGAGTTTCACCGGGTGCTGGCTGAAATTCCCGGCAATCCGATCTTTATGGCTATTCATGTTGCTCTGCTGGACTGGCTAATCGCTGCTCGCCCAAGCGTTCCCGATCGTGAGCTGCATGAACATAATAACGTGAGTTATCAACAGCATATTGTGATTGTTGATGCCATTCGCCAGCGAGATCCCGATAAAGCGGATCGCGCTCTGCAAACCCACCTCAATAGCGTTTCCGCTACCTGGCACGCGCTCGGTAAAAAAAGTCAAAAAATGCGGTAGCGATCGCACCTCCGATCCCGGTTTAGTGAAGCAGATCGCACTATAAGCGTTCTGTATTATTTGCTGCTTATTTGATCTGGTATAACAGGTATAAAGGTAGGTAGTTAATATATTCATCATCCGTAGAGGTAGGTATGGCAAAAGCATTGCAAGGCGTAATGGCGGCGTTGTTGACCCCATTTGATCATCAGCAGCAACTGGATAGCGAAAGCCTGCGCCGTCTGGTGCGTTTTAACATCGGGCAGGGTATCGACGGGCTGTACGTTGGCGGTTCCACCGGGGAAGCATTCGTACAGAGCCTTGCTGAAAGAGAGCAGGTACTGGAGATTGTCGCCGAAGAGGCGAAGGGAAAAATCACGTTGATCGCCCATGTCGGGACAGTAAGCACCGCAGAAAGCCAGCAGCTTGCCAGCGCCGCAAAGCGTTACGGTTTTGATGCGGTCTCTGCGGTGACGCCTTTTTATTACCCTTTCAGTTTTGAAGAGCACTGTGACCATTATCGGGCAATCATTGATTCCGCAGATGGATTGCCGATGGTGGTATACAACATTCCGGCGTTAAGCGGCGTAAAACTTACCCTCGATCAGATCAATACGCTGGTGACATTACCGGGCGTGAACGCGCTGAAGCAAACCTCCGGCGATCTCTTCCAGATGGAGCAGATCCGCCGCGCGCATCCGGATCTGGTGCTGTACAACGGTTATGACGAAATCTTCGCTTCCGGTCTGCTGGCGGGCGCGGACGGCGGTATCGGCAGCACATACAACATTATGGGTTGGCGTTATCAGGGGATTGTTCAGGCATTGCGTGAGGGCGATGTGGCGAAAGCGCAGCGTCTGCAAACCGAGTGCAATAAGGTTATTGATTTACTGATTAAAACCGGCGTATTCCGCGGCCTGAAAACGGTCCTGCATTATATGGACGTGGTATCGGTGCCGCTATGTCGTAAACCGTTTGCGCCTGTTGATGAAAAATATCTGCCGGCGCTCAAGGCGCTGGCTCAACAACTGATGGAAGAAAAGGCGTAACAGCATAATGCCGGGGGCGCTACGCTTGCCCGGCCTACAACAGTGCGAACAGTAGGCCGGATAAGGCGGAGCCGCCATTCGGCATAACGACAACAAAAATCGTCGGGAGAGTAAAATGAGTACTTCTACCCAGAACATCCCGTGGTATCGCCATCTCAACCGGGCGCAATGGCGGGCATTTTCCGCTGCCTGGTTGGGATATCTGCTTGATGGTTTTGATTTTGTGTTAATTGCTCTTGTACTGACTGAGGTACAAAGCGAATTTGGGCTGACGACGGTACAGGCGGCAAGCCTGATTTCTGCGGCTTTTATCTCTCGCTGGTTCGGCGGGTTATTACTGGGCGCGATGGGCGATCGCTATGGGCGTCGTCTGGCGATGGTCAGCAGCATCATTCTGTTTTCGGTGGGAACCCTGGCCTGCGGGTTTGCGCCCGGTTACACCACCATGTTCATCGCCCGACTGGTGATTGGTATGGGCATGGCGGGCGAATATGGTTCCAGCGCGACCTATGTGATTGAAAGCTGGCCAAAACATTTACGCAATAAAGCCAGTGGTTTTCTGATTTCCGGCTTCTCCGTCGGCGCGGTCGTTGCCGCGCAGGTGTACAGCCTGGTGGTGCCTGTCTGGGGCTGGCGCGCGCTGTTTTTCATTGGCATTTTGCCAATTATCTTCGCCCTCTGGCTGCGGAAAAACATTCCGGAAGCGGAAGACTGGAAAGAAAAACACGCGGGTAAAGCGCCGGTACGCACGATGGTCGACATTCTTTATCGGGGCGAACATCGTATCATCAACATTTTAATGACCTTCGCCGCCGCCGCTGCGCTGTGGTTCTGTTTTGCCGGTAACCTACAAAATGCTGCGATTGTGGCGGGGCTGGGACTACTGTGCGCGGTTATCTTTATCAGCTTTATGGTGCAGAGCAGCGGTAAACGCTGGCCCACTGGCGTCATGCTGATGCTGGTGGTACTGTTTGCTTTCCTCTATTCTTGGCCGATTCAGGCGCTATTACCTACTTATCTGAAAACCGAGCTGGCCTACGATCCGCATACGGTGGCGAATGTCCTGTTCTTTAGCGGATTTGGCGCGGCGGTTGGTTGTTGCGTAGGCGGTTTTCTTGGCGACTGGCTGGGAACGCGTAAAGCATATGTCTGTAGCCTGCTGGCCTCGCAAATCCTCATTATTCCGGTCTTTGCGATTGGCGGCACAAACGTCTGGGTTCTGGGTCTGCTACTGTTTTTCCAACAGATGTTGGGGCAGGGGATTGCCGGGATTCTGCCGAAACTGATCGGCGGTTACTTCGATACCGATCAGCGCGCGGCGGGGCTGGGCTTTACTTATAACGTCGGCGCGCTCGGCGGCGCGCTGGCACCGATCCTGGGAGCGCTGATCGCTCAACGTCTGGATCTGGGCACTGCGCTGGCATCGCTCTCTTTCAGCCTGACGTTTGTCGTGATCCTGCTTATTGGGCTTGATATGCCGTCTCGCGTACAGCGTTGGCTACGTCCGGAAGCGTTACGCACCCATGATGCTATCGACGACAAACCGTTCAGCGGAGCCGTACCGCTTGGCAGTGGTAAAGGTGCCTTTGTAAAAACGAAAAGTTAATCCGCTTGCCCGGTTTTCAACCGGGCAATATTTGTAAGGGAGTAGTATGTCGTTACTTGAACAACTGGATAAAAATATTGCCGCTTCTGGCGGCCTGATTGTCTCCTGCCAGCCCGTTCCGGGCAGTCCGCTGGATAAGCCGGAGATTGTAGCGGCAATGGCGTTGGCGGCGGAACAGGCGGGCGCGGTTGCGGTGCGTATTGAAGGCATAGACAACCTGCGCGTGGCCCGTTCGCTCGTTTCGGTACCCATTATCGGCATTATCAAACGCGATCTGGACGACTCTCCAGTGCGCATTACCCCTTTTCTCGACGATGTAGATGCGCTGGCGCAGCTATTATCGCCGTTGATGGAACCGCTCGGCAACGGCCGGTAGCCGTTGAGGCGTTGTTGGCGCGCATTCATCACCACCATCTACTGGCGATGGCCGACTGCTCATCCGTGGACGATGGTCTCGCCTGCCAACGGTTGGGCGCGGACATTATCGGCACGACAATGTCCGGCTACACCACCCCCGATACGCCGGAGGAACCCGATCTGCCCTTAGTCAAAGCGTTGCATGACGCCGGATGCCGGGTAATAGCCGAAGGGCGCTATAACTCGCCAGCACTGGCGGCGGAGGCGATCCGCTATGGCGCATGGGCGGTGACGGTGGGGTCCGCCATTACCCGTCTGGAACGTATCTGTGGATGGTATAACGACGCATTAAAAAAGGCGGCGTCATGACTACGTTAGCAATCGATATTGGCGGTACTAAACTTGCCGCCGCGCTCATCGACAACAACTTGCGCATTAGCCAGCGTCGCGAGCTACCGACCCCCGCGAGCAAAACGCCGGATGCGTTACGTGAAGCATTAAAGGCGCTGGTTGAACCACTACGGGCAGAGGCGCGTCAGGTAGCGATAGCTTCTACCGGGATCATTCAGGAAGGGATGCTGCTGGCGCTAAACCCCCATAATCTGGGCGGCTTGCTACACTTTCCGTTAGTACAAACACTGGAAACGATCGCTGGCCTGCCGACGCTGGCGGTGAACGACGCGCAGGCGGCGGCCTGGGCGGAGTATCACGCGCTCCCTGATGATATCCGCGATATGGTATTTATCACCGTTTCAACCGGCGTTGGCGGCGGCGTTGTCTGCGACGGCAAGCTCCTTACCGGAAAAGGCGGTCTGGCCGGGCACCTGGGACACACCCTGGCGGACCCACACGGGCCCGTATGCGGCTGTGGACGCGTTGGTTGTGTAGAGGCCATCGCCTCCGGACGAGGGATGGCCGCGGCGGCGCGGGACGATCTGGCGGGATGCGACGCCAAAACCCTATTTATTCGCGCTGGCGAAGGTCATCAGCAGGCGCGACATCTGGTAAGCCAATCCGCGCAGGTAATAGCGCGAATGATCGCCGATGTGAAAGCGATTACCGACTGCCAGTGTGTGGTCATTGGCGGCAGCGTAGGGTTAGCTGAGGGATACCTGGAGCAGGTTCGCGCGTTTTTGATGCAAGAGCCTGAGCCTTATCACGTGGCGCTGAGCGCCGCTCGCTATCGGCATGACGCAGGATTATTAGGCGCTGCTTTGTTAGCTCAAGGAGACACATTATGATGATGGGGGAAGTACAGTCGTTGCCTTCTTGCGGGTTGCATCCGCGACTGCTGGATGCCTTGACTCTCGCGCTGGCGGCAAGGCCGCAGGAGAAAGCACCGGGGCGCTATGAATTGCAGGGCGACAATATCTTTATGAATGTAATGCAGTTAACGACGCAAATGCCTGCCGGGAAGAAAGCGGAATTGCATGAACAATACATTGATATTCAGCTACTACTAACCGGCGTCGAGCGTATTGCGTTTGGGATGTCCGGTGCCGCTCGCCAGTGCGAGGAGATGCACGTTGAAGAGGATTACCAGCTTTGTAGTCAAATTGCCGACGAGCAGACTATTACGCTGCAAGCGGGGATGTTTGCTGTGTTTATGCCGGGAGAACCGCATAAACCGGGATGTGCAGTGGGTGAACCGGATGACATCAAGAAAGTGGTAGTGAAAGTACGCGCCAGTTTGCTGGCGGCCTGAATCTCTTGCCGGAGCAGTCTTCCGAACGCAGCCCCTTACGGGCTGCGTGGTGAATGTGCCGGAGAGCGCGGGTATGACGGGTTAACGCTTAAACGTCACGGCTTCCGGCTGGGTCAGGTGCAGCGTCGTCTGGCTCGGCACCGTCTCGGCAATCACCCGCCTGTGGCGAATTGAGTAACGGGCAGGCGTCTGGCGACGTACCGCATCGAATCCATTCTCAGCGGGTAAGATAACCAGATTCGCGGCATTGCCGACGCTCAGACCGTAGTCCTGCAGGTGCAAAGTTTTTGCGCTGTGGGTAGTGATCAGATTTAACCCGTCGTTGATTTGCCCATACCCCATCAACTGGCAAACGTGTAACCCCATATGCAGCACCTGCAGCATATTGGCGGTGCCTAATGGATACCACGGGTCGAAGACGTCATCATGGCCAAAGCAGACGTTGATCCCCGCTTCCAGCATCTCTTTCACTCGCGTGACGCCACGACGTTTCGGGTAAGTGTCAAACCGCCCTTGCAGATGAATATTTACCAGCGGGTTGGCGACGAAGTTAATCCCCGACATTTTCAACAGACGGAACAGGCGTGACGCATACGCGCCGTTGTACGAGTGCATAGCCGTGGTGTGGCTGGCGGTCACGCGCGCCCCCATGCCATCACGATGCGCCAGCGCCGCGACCGTTTCGACAAAGCGAGACTGCTCGTCATCAATTTCGTCGCAGTGCACATCGATCAAGCGATCGTATTTTTGCGCCAGGGCGAAGGTTTTGTGCAGCGATTCAACGCCATATTCCCGCGTGAACTCAAAGTGCGGAATGGCGCCAATAACGTCAGCGCCCAAACGCACGGCTTCCTCTAACAGCGCTTCACCGTTGGGATAAGACAGAATACCTTCTTGCGGAAAGGCGACGATTTGTAGGTCTACCCACGGCGCAACCTCTTGCTTCACTTCCAGCATGGCTTTCAGCGCGGTGAGCGTAGGATCTGAAACGTCAACGTGAGTACGAACGTACTGGATGCCGTTAGCCATCTGCCATTTCAGGGTCTGCATCGCGCGCGCTTTCACATCTTCATGCGTGAGCATTGCTTTACGTTCTGCCCAGCGCTCAATCCCTTCAAACAGTGTGCCGGACTGGTTCCAGCTCGGTTCACCCGCCGTTTGCGTGGTATCCAGGTGGATATGTGGCTCAACAAACGGTGGAATAGCCAGACCGCCTTCGGCATCAAGCACTTCGCCCTGCGGTAACGATGTGGCTTCCTGAGGCTCAATCCGGCTAAAGCGCCCGTTTTCAATCGTAATCTGCCATAATCCTTCGTGTCCCTGCAGACGCGTCTGACGAATAGTGATGTTATTGTTCTGCATGGCTGACCTCTGGTGATTTAGCAAGGCTGCGGTTGAAAAGTGGATTCAGCAGGATATAGCTGAAGACGCCGCCGAGTACGGCGTTGACGGGCACAATACCAGGAACATAATGTCCGGCGGCGATGCCCAGCGCGACGGAAAGAATAGCAATCCAGTTAACGGGAATAAAGCGCACGGTGTTGAAGTCGGCATAGCGGCGGCGGTTCACCAGATAGTCGGCAATAATCACTCCACCAATCGGTGGGATGGCAGATGACAGGAACGTCAGCCAGCCGACAAAATTATTGTAAAGCCACAGCGCGCACACGGTACCGATAATCCCGTTCACCACCGACAGCGTGCGGCTGGAAAGACCGGTAATATTGGCGAAGCCCAGACCCGATGCGTACAGCGCGTTATCGTTGGTGGTCCAGATATTCAGGCCAAGCACCACAATCGCGGGCAGCAGCAGCCCCTGCGCTATCATCACGTCAGAGATATCCGCCTGACCGACGGCGGCAGCGCCTGCCGCGCCGAAGATAAACATCAGCGAGTTACCGAGGAAAAAAGCGACCATCGCAATCAGTACGGCGCTTTTGGCATGACGTCCGAAGCGGACGAAGTCGGCGGTCAATGTACCGGCGCTGACAAACGAGCCCACCACCAGCGCCAGCGCGCTGGAAAAATCCAGCGGCGTCTGCGGCACTATCGTTTTTAAATGCTCCAGCCCACCCACGCCGCTGACCGCCAGCCAGACGGAGTAGCTGCCCAGAATAACGATCGCGGGTACGGCAACGATAGACAAAATGGTCAACGCCGAGATGCCGAAAAAAATGGTCAGGGTCATCAGCAGACCCGAAACGGCAATCAGGATATTGGCATCAATGCCCGTCGCTTTACTGACCGGAATAGCGAACATCGCTACGCCAACGCCAAACCAGCCCACTTGAGTACTGCCTAACAGCAGCGAGGGAAGCCATGAGCCTTTAACGCCAAAGGAGTAACGTGCAAGGAGGTGGGTGGAGAGTCCGGTTTTTGCGCCGATGTAGCCAAGAAATGCAGTGTAGATACCGAGGAGGAGATTACCGAAGAAAACTGCGAGGAAGAAATCATGATAGGTAAGACCGGTGCCGAGTGTCCCTCCGGTCCACATACTGGCGGAAAAAAACGTTAAACCCAACATGACAAACGTCAGTGGAATCACGCCCTTCCGCGCCGCCTGGGGAACTGGCCCCTGGCTATAATTGTTGTCCTGCGACACAACGCCTCCATGAATTTTGCCCAAAAAATCCGCCGCATAATATACAGTTCTCAGAATAAAGCAAACGTTTTCGTGTGATATTTTTTTTGATAATTATTCATGGCATTAATGGTTCGCTAGTTTTTCTCCGTTGTCAGTGAACCACCGCGTGTGAGTTGAGTTTCCAGCATGGTTTGCGAACGAATAAGTTCGTCTGTGAGTAATTTTTCGTCGGGCAACTGCACTTTGTACTCGCTCGCCATGATGGTGTTTGGCAGGCCAGTCAGCGCGTAATGCGCTTCCCCCGCGCCTTTCCCTGCGCACAAAACCAGGCCGACTGGCGGGTTTTCTCCGGGCATTGTCCAGTGCTCTTTGGCATAGTTCAGGTACATATTCATCTGCCCGGCATCCGCATAACCGAATTTGCCTACCTTCAGGTCAACGAGCAACAGGCAGCGCAAGCGACGATGGAAGAACAGCAGATCGACGCGGAACCAGCTATCGTCTATGCGTAGTCGGCGTTGGCGGCCAACAAAAGCAAAATCGTCACCGAGCTCCAGCATAAAGTCCATCAGGTGGCTGAGCAGCGCGTCTTCGAGATCTGATTCGGAATACTCGTCCTTCAGGTTAAGAAATTCCAGAATGAACGGGTCGCGTATGGCTTGCTCCGGCAAAACGTTTGGCTCGGCGGGTGCAGGCTGCTGCAACATGGCGGATTTGTCGTGGGACAGTAGCGTTCGTTCGTAAAATTGAGTGGCGATTTGCCGATCGAGTTGCCGTACGGACCAGCCGTTACGTAGCGTCTCTTTCTCGTAAAAAGTGCGGGCATCGTTATCTTTCACCGACAGCAGACGCACATAAGCTGACCAGGGAAGAGGGAATGTTTTGGCGAGCGGTATGAGATTTGAAGATTCCGCAGACAGTGTCTGCGGAATTTCAATGTGTTGAAAACAAAGATAAAATGTACGAATTTGCCATAGGTTTCTGTTGGAAAAACCGCGCTTATAGCGCTGACTTAAATCTACCGATAATCGTTCGATAAGCTGGGTGCCATAGGCCGCTCGCGCTTCTCCTCCCTGTTCAAATTCGACAATACGTCGGCCAATTTCCCAGTAGGTGGCAGTCATAATGGCATTGATGCTGCGCACGGTCTCGGTACGTGCCGTATCGACCAGACGAATAATACCGTCATGAATTTGCTGATATTCATCAGACTGTGGCGCTAAAGTTGGATTCGTCATGTCATCCCTTACGTGATAGTTTCATTGTGAAATTAGAACGCTATCAATACGCTTCAGGCGTAAACGAATCAATCCATGAACGGATTTTACATGGCATTACATCTCGATTTACGAGCGGGTTTCCAGAATCGGCAGGAGAGATATTGAGGAGAGGAATATCGGCTCCCCAGCCATCAGCACAAGGCATCAACCGGGGAGCCGAAAGGGTTACACTTCGAGGTAGTTCATAATCCCGTCAGCCGCTTTACGGCCTTCGGCAATCGCCGTCACCACCAGATCGGAACCGCGCACGATGTCGCCACCGGCGAAGATTTTCGGGTTGCTGGTCTGGAAAGCATTATCGCTGCGTTCCGGCGCGATAATTCGTCCCTGCGAGTCCAGTTCCACGCTGTGTTTCGCCAGCCATTCCATGCTGTGTGGACGAAAACCAAACGCCATCACCACCGCATCAGCCGGAACCACATGCTCGGAACCGGCGACGATCTCCGCCCGCCGACGGCCTTTGGCATCCGGTTCGCCCATTTCAGTGCGCACCATTTTTACGCCGCTCACTTTGCCGTTGGCATTGACTTCAATGCCCAGCGGTTGAACGTTAAACTGAAACTCGACACCTTCCTCGCGCGCGTTTTTCACTTCGCGTCTGGAACCCGGCATGTTCTCTTCATCACGACGATAAGCACAGGTTACGTGCGTTGCGCCCTGGCGTATGGAAGTGCGTACGCAGTCCATTGCGGTATCGCCGCCGCCCAGCACCACCACGCGTTTGCCTTCCATGCTGACATATGGTTCGTCGCTGGTTTCGCCAAACCCCATGATCTGCTTCGTATTGGCGATCAGGAACGGTAGAGCGTCGAAAACCCCGTCCGCATCTTCATTTTCCAGCCCGCCGCGCATCGACTGATAGGTGCCGACGCCAAGGAATACCGCATCGTAATCTTTCAGCAGATCTTCAAGCTGTACATCACGACCCACTTCGGTATTAAGTTTGAACTCAATACCCATGCCGGTGAAGATCTCGCGACGACGGGTCATCACCTCTTTTTCCAGTTTGAAAGCTGGAATACCGAAGGTCAGCAGACCACCGATTTCCGGATGGCGATCAAAGACCACCGCCTTCACGCCGTTGCGGGTCAGCACGTCGGCGCACGCCAGCCCTGCCGGACCAGCGCCGATAATCGCTACCCGTTTGTCCGTCTGGCGCACGCCGGTCATATCCGGGCGCCAGCCCATTTCGAACGCTTTATCGTTGATATAGCGCTCAATGTTACCGATGGTCACTGCGCCGAACTCATCGTGCAGCGTACAGGAGCCTTCGCACAGGCGGTCCTGCGGGCAGACGCGGCCACACACTTCCGGCAGGGTGTTGGTCTGGTGCGATAGCTCAGCCGCCTCAAAAATACGCCCTTCGTTAGCCAGTTTCAGCCAGTTCGGGATGTAGTTATGTACCGGACATTTCCACTCGCAGTAGGGGTTCCCGCAGGACAAACAGCGATCCGCCTGGGCTTTCGCCTGACCTTCAGAAAACGGTTCGTAGATTTCAACAAACTCGATCTTACGGAGCTTCAGCGGTTTCTTCGGCGGATCAACGCGCTGCAGGTCGATAAATTGATAAACATTCTGGCTCATTTCAATTCCTTACTGCGCCTGCACGCGCAATTCTGCCGCACTACGACTACGGTGGCCCAACAGGGCTTTGACATCGCTGGACTTGGGCTTAACTAACGCGAATTGGGTTGAGAAGCTTGACCACCTGGACAGGATCTCTTCGCCGCGTTGCGAACCAGTATGTTGCACGTGCTCGGTGATCAGGCCGCGCAGATGCTCTTCGTGGATAGCCAGCGAATCAACGTCCAGTACTTCTACCAGTTCCGGGTTCACGCGTTTACGGAATTCGCCATCTTCGTCCAGCACATAGGCGAAGCCGCCGGTCATCCCCGCGCCGAAGTTAACGCCGGTTTTACCCAGCACGCAGACGATGCCGCCGGTCATGTATTCACAGCCGTTGTCGCCGATGCCCTCTACTACGGTAATCGCCCCGGAGTTACGCACGCCGAAACGTTCGCCCGCGCGCCCCGCCGCGTACAGACGGCCACCGGTCGCTCCATACAGGCAGGTGTTGCCGATGATGCTGGCTTTATGGCTGAGGAAGGCGGAACCTACCGGTGGTCTGATGGCGATCAAACCGCCTGCCATACCTTTACCGACATAGTCGTTGGCATCGCCAGTCAGATATAACTCCACGCCGCCCGCGTTCCACACGCCAAAGCTCTGGCCTGCGGTACCGCTGAAGTGCGCTTTAATCGGATCGGAAGCCAGCCCCTGATCGCCGTGGGTCTGTGCGATGTAACCGGAAAGCGACGCACCCACGGAACGATCGGTGTTGCGGATGTCGAACCAGAAGGTTTTGCTCTGGCGCGCATCGACAAACGGCTTCGCCTGCTGCAACAGTTGCGCATTCAGCACACCGTTATCAAACGGCGGGTTATTCTCGGTGCAGTACAGCGCTTTACCCGGATGAGGTTCAGCGGTTTCCAGTAGACGAGACAGCGCCAGCTTCTGCTGTTTAGCGGTGAAGCCCTCCAGCTCTTTCAGCAGGTCGGTGCGGCCAATCAAATCCACCAGGCGGGTCACGCCAAGCGAAGCCATCAGCTCGCGCACTTCGCGGGCGATAAATTCAAAGTAGTTGGTCACTTTGAACGGCAGGCCGTGATAGTGGTTCTTACGCAGTTTTTCATCCTGCGTCGCCACGCCGGTTGCGCAGTTGTTCAGATGGCAAATGCGCAGGTATTTACAGCCCAGCGCCACCATCGGGCCGGTGCCGAAGCCGAAACTTTCTGCACCGAGAATCGCCGCTTTGATGATATCGACGCCGGTTTTCAGACCGCCGTCCACCTGCAGACGAATCTTGTGACGCAGACCGTTGGCGACCAGCGCCTGCTGGGTTTCAACAAGTCCTAGTTCCCACGGGCAGCCAGCGTATTTCACCGAAGAGAGCGGGCTTGCGCCGGTACCGCCGTCGTAGCCAGCGATGGTGATGAGGTCTGCATAGGCTTTCGCCACGCCGGTCGCGATGGTGCCGACGCCCGGTTCGGACACCAGCTTCACGGAGATCATCGCCTTCGGGTTGACCTGTTTGAGGTCGAAAATGAGCTGCGCTAAGTCCTCGATAGAGTAAATATCGTGGTGCGGCGGCGGGGAGATCAGCGTCACGCCCGGCACTGAATAGCGCAGTTTAGCGATATACGGAGTGACTTTATCCCCCGGCAACTGACCGCCTTCGCCCGGTTTCGCGCCCTGCGCGACTTTAATCTGAATCACATCGGCATTGACCAGGTACGCTGGCGTCACGCCAAAACGGCCGGAAGCCACCTGCTTGATACGCGACACTTTATTGGTGCCGTAGCGCGCCGGGTCTTCGCCGCCTTCGCCGGAGTTGGAGTTGCCGCCGAGGCTGTTCATCGCTTCCGCCAGCGCTTCGTGCGCTTCCGGACTTAATGCGCCGATAGACATGGCTGCGGTATCAAAGCGTTTAAACAGCTCACTGGCGGGCTCAACCTCGTCGATAGTCACCGCCTCGCCGTCTGGATGTATCGCCAGCAGATCGCGCAGCGTTGCAGCCGGACGCTCATTGACCAGTTTGGCGTATTCCTGATAATCGCTGTACTCGCCGCTCTGTACCGCCTGTTGCAGGGTACGCACGACATCCGGGTTATAGGCGTGATATTCGCCGCCGTGGACGTACTTCAGCAGGCCGCCCGGGCTAATGGGTTTGCGCGCCAGCCAGGCGCGTTTGGAGAGATTCAGCAGATCCTGCTGGAAGTCATCAAAGCTCGCGCCGCCGATACGGCTGACCACGCCCTGGAAGCACAGGTTTACCACATCATCGTGCAGCCCGACCGCTTCAAACAGTTTGGAGCAGCGGTAAGAGGCAATGGTCGAAATGCCCATTTTGGACATAATCTTGTACAGCCCCTTGTTGATGCCGTTACGGTAGTTCTGCATCACGGTACGGTAGTTTTTAGCGATGGCCTGGGTATCAATCAGACGCCCCAGCGTTTCGTAGGCCAGGTACGGATAGATGGCCGTTGCGCCAAAGCCGAGCAGTACCGCAAAGTGATGCGGATCGCGGGCGCTTCCGGTTTCTACGATGATGTTGGCGTCGCAGCGCAGGCTTTGATCGACCAGACGAGTCTGCACCGCGCCCACCGCCATCGGCGCGGGGACCGGCAGGCGATTCTTACCGATATTGCGATCCGAGAGGACCAGCAGCACGGTGCCGTTGCGCACCATCTGTTCCGCTTTATCGCACAGCGCCTTAACCGTCGCGTCCAGTGTGGTTTCGGTGACATCAAAGGTAATGTCAAGCCAGTCGGCGCGGTAGTGATGCTCGCTCATGGTGGTGAGCTGTTTGAAATCGGAGTACAGCAGAATTGGCGATTTAAAACTCAGGCGATGGGCCTGACCTTCCGCTTCGCAGAAGACGTTCATTTCGCGACCGATGCTGGTGGCGAGCGACATGACGTGCGCTTCCCGCAGCGGGTCGATAGGCGGGTTAGTAACCTGCGCGAACTGCTGGCGGAAGTAGTCGTAAATAATACGCGGCTGGCTGGAGAGCACGGCAAAGGGGGTATCGTCGCCCATTGAACCGACGGCTTCCTGGCCGTTTTCGCCCAACACGCGGATAACGGAGTCCAGCTCTTCGGCGCTGTAGTTAAACTGTTTCTGATAGCTGGCGAGCAGGTCATCGTCCAGTTCGCGGCTACCGACTTCTTCATCTGGCAACTCTTCAAACGGCACCAGACGGCGAACATTCTTTTCCATCCACGCTTTATACGGATGGCGGCTTTTCAGATCGTCATCGGTTTCCGCGGAATGCAGAATACGTCCGCCGCGGGTGTCGATCACCATCAGCTCGCCTGGGCCGACGCGGCCTTTCTCGACCACTTCATCCGGCTGATAGTCCCAGATACCGACTTCGGAGGCGCAGGTGATCAGCTTATCTTTGGTAATGACATAGCGTGCCGGGCGCAGGCCGTTACGGTCAAGGTTACAGGCGGCGAAGCGCCCGTCGGACATCACGATGCCTGCCGGACCGTCCCACGGCTCCATATGCATGGAGTTAAAGTCAAAGAAGGCGCGCAGATCCTGGTCCATATCGGGGTTGTTCTGCCAGGCGGGCGGCACCAACAGGCGCATGGCGCGGATAATGTCCATCCCGCCTGCCAGCAGCAGTTCCAGCATGTTGTCCAGCGAGCTGGAATCCGAACCGGTTTCGTTAACAAACGGCGCAGCGGATTGTAAATCCGGGATCAGCGGCGTCTGGAATTTATAGGTACGGGCGCGCGCCCACTGGCGGTTGCCGGTGATGGTGTTAATCTCGCCGTTATGCGCCAGGTAGCGGAACGGCTGCGCCAGCGGCCAACGCGGCACGGTGTTAGTGGAAAAGCGCTGGTGGAACAGGCAGATGGCCGATTCCAGACGCAGATCCGCAAGATCCAGGTAGAAGCGCGGCAGATCCGCCGGCATACACAGACCTTTATAAATGTTGACCAGGTTCGACAGGCTGCATACGTAGAAATCTTTGTCGTCCTGCAGACGTTTTTCAATGCGTCGGCGGGCGATAAACAGACGGCGCTCCATATCGCGCGGACGCCAGCCCGCCGGAGCGTTGACAAAAATCTGCTCAATACGCGGCAGGGAGGAGAGGGCGATTTCACCGAGCACGCCTTCATTGGTTGGCACATCGCGCCAGCCGACAATCGACAGGGTTTCCTGCTGTAATTCTTCTTCGACAATATGGCGTGACGCGGCGGCCAGTTCAGGATCTTTATTCAAAAAGATCATCCCGACGGCGTAGTTTTTGGCTAAGCGCCAGCCGCGCTCTTCGGCCACGATGCGAAAGAAACGGTCAGGTTTTTGTAACAGCAAGCCGCAACCGTCGCCGGTTTTACCGTCGGCAAGGATCGCGCCACGGTGCTGCATCCGGGCCAGCGCGTGTATGGCGGTACGCACTACCTTGTGGCTAGGTTCGCCTTCTATGTGGGCGATCAGGCCGAAACCACAGTTATCCTTCTCAAGGGATTTATCGTACAACATATCAGTGAACCTCCCCAGGCTCTACGGGACGCTCTCCCAACCGACGGCGCGCGGGCACAGCAAGAGCATGGCGACGGGGCTGGCGCATCATACGCTTACCTCGCATTCGCCCTCTTTGTGTCCTTTGCGCATTGGTAAATACGGTTAAGAGGGAATCTCAATTACTGCATAAATATGATGAGCAGACGGCTCATCCAGAAAGCTTCCAGCGGATCCCCAACTTATCGGGAATCCACACCCAGGTCAAATGGCAAACTGATTTATGCAAAAGTGTGCTGTAGCACAGATAACTTTTTAATCTATTGAAATTAAAAGGTTTTTTATAGAGTGGTTGCTAATACGGAGCGGCAGAAAGCCTGTGATCTGTCTCACTATAAGAGCCGCTCGCCAGGAGTTATCTGACCTTGCTTTTTCAAAAATCTTGGCATTTTATGCTGTTTTAAGCGTGAACAGCATTGAATGCTACTGTTTTTATCGATGACCCAGCAGACGCTGAAAAAAGAGGGGAATATCAGGAAAAATCATCAGCGGGATTATGAATGAAATATCGTTTATTTTGCTTGATTATGCAATGGATAAAAGCCTTCCGGGACGATTGATCCAGGTCATCGCCAAAGGAGACTAAAAATGGCAGGCTTTGGCCTCTTTTTAAGAGGCGGTCTATCAGATTATGCAGTTACAGAAATTAGTCAATATGTTTGGTGGGGATCTTTTACGTCGGTATGGGCAAAAGGTTCATAAGCTGACGCTTCATGGCGGTTTTAGCTGCCCTAATCGCGACGGCACCATCGGGCGTGGCGGTTGCACCTTCTGTAATGTCGCCTCTTTTGCCGATGAGGCGCAGCAGCATCATTCGATTGCCGAGCAGCTTGCGCATCAGGCGCATCTGGTGAACCGCGCTAAACGCTATCTGGCCTATTTCCAGGCCTACACCAGCACCTTTGCAGAAGTGCAGGTGCTGCGTTCCATGTATCAACAGGCGGTCAGCCAGGCCAGTATCGTCGGGTTATGCGTCGGTACGCGTCCGGATTGCGTCCCGCAGGCAGTAGTAGATTTACTGTGTGAATATAAAGATCAAGGCTACGAGGTGTGGCTGGAACTGGGATTGCAAACCGCGCACGATAAAACCCTGCGCCGAATTAACCGCGGGCATGACTTCGCCTGCTATCAGCGTACCACCCGGATTGCCCGGGAGCGCGGGCTGAAAGTGTGCGCGCATCTGATTGTGGGGCTGCCGGGAGAAGGGCAGGCAGAATGCCTGCAAACCATGGAGCGTGTGGTGGAGACGGGCGTTGACGGTATTAAACTGCATCCGCTGCATATTGTGAAAGGCAGTACGATGGCCAAAGCCTGGGAAGCGGGGCGGCTGAACGGCATCGAACTGGACGACTACACGCTAACGGCAGGTGAGATGATTCGTCATACGCCGCCGGAGGTAATTTATCACCGAATTTCAGCCAGCGCTCGCCGTCCGACGCTGCTTGCCCCGCTGTGGTGCGAGAATCGCTGGACGGGGATGGTTGAGCTGGACAAATACCTGAATGAGCATGGCGTGCAGGGCTCTGCGCTGGCCCGTCCCTGGATACCACCTGTAGCGTAGCGTGATGAGGGGGCTACGCATATTTCGCACAATATTCAACGCGGTTCCCATAATTGGGTATTATGTGCGAAGTTGTGGTGAAGGAATCCTCTATGAAGCAAATTCGTATGCTGGCGCAATACTATGTCGACCTGATGATGAAATTGGGTCTGGTGCGCTTTTCCATGCTCCTGGCGTTGGCATTGGTGGTGCTGGCGATTGTCGTGCAGATGGCGGTGACCATGGTGCTGCATGGTCAGGTTGAAAGTATCGACGTTATTCGTTCCATCTTTTTTGGCCTGTTAATTACGCCCTGGGCGGTCTATTTCTTATCCGTTGTTGTTGAACAACTGGAAGAGTCAAGGCAGCGACTGTCGCGTCTGGTGCAAAAGCTGGAGGAGATGCGCGAGCGCGATCTCAAGCTTAACGTACAGTTGAAGGACAATATTGCCCAGCTTAATCAGGAAATTGCCGATCGCGAAAAAGCGGAAGCGGAGCTGCAAGAGACATTTGAACAGCTAAAAGTAGAAATTAAAGAGCGTGAAGAGGCGCAAATCCAGCTAGAACAGCAATCCTCTTTTCTGCGCTCCTTTCTGGACGCCTCGCCGGATTTGGTTTTTTATCGTAATGAGGATAAAGAGTTTTCCGGCTGTAACCGCGCAATGGAATTGCTAACCGGCAAGAGCGAAAAACAGCTGGTGCATTTGAAGCCGGAAGATGTGTACTCTCCCGAAGCGGCGGAGAAAGTCATTGAAACCGATGAAAAAGTATTCCGCCATAACGTCTCCCTGACCTACGAACAGTGGCTGGATTATCCGGACGGACGAAAGGCCTGCTTTGAAATTCGTAAAGTGCCTTATTACGACCGTGTCGGTAAACGTCATGGCCTGATGGGATTTGGTCGTGATATTACCGAACGTAAGCGTTATCAGGACGCGCTGGAGCGCGCCAGTCGCGACAAGACCACATTTATCTCTACCATCAGTCATGAGCTGCGCACCCCGCTTAACGGTATCGTCGGTTTAAGCCGCATCCTGCTGGATACCGATCTTACCGCCGAACAGGAAAAATACCTTAAGACAATCCATGTCTCCGCCGTGACGTTAGGCAATATTTTCAATGATATCATTGATATGGATAAGATGGAGCGGCGTAAGGTTCAGCTTGATAACCAACCGGTTGATTTCACCAGCTTTATGGCCGATCTGGAAAACCTTTCCGGTTTGCAGGCGCAGCAAAAAGGGCTACGTTTTGTGCTTGAGCCGACGCTGCCGCTGCCGCACAAAGTCATTACCGACGGAACGCGTCTGCGCCAGATTTTATGGAATTTGATCAGCAATGCGGTGAAGTTTACTCAGCAGGGCCAGGTGACGGTGCGGGCGCGCTATGATGAAGGCGACATGCTGCACTTTGAAGTGGAAGATTCCGGGATCGGCATTCCGCAGGATGAGCAGGATAAAATTTTCGCCATGTATTATCAGGTAAAAGACAGTCATGGCGGTAAGCCGGCGACGGGGACCGGTATCGGGCTGGCGGTCTCCCGTCGGCTGGCGAAAAATATGGGCGGCGATATTACCGTTTCCAGTCTGCCGGGCAAAGGATCGACCTTTACGCTAACGGTTCATGCGCCAGCGGTGGCGGAAGAGGTGGAGGACGCCTTTGATGAAGACGACATGCCGCTGCCCGCGCTGCATGTTCTGCTGGTCGAAGATATTGAACTGAACGTGATTGTGGCGCGTTCAGTACTGGAAAAACTGGGGAACAGCGTGGATGTCGCGATGACCGGCAAGGCGGCGCTGGAGATGTTCGCGCCAGGCGAATATGACCTGGTCTTACTGGATATTCAGCTACCGGATATGACGGGTCTGGATATTGCCAGAGAACTGACCCGTCGCCACACGCGGGAAGATTTACCGCCGCTGGTAGCGCTTACGGCTAACGTTCTGAAAGATAAAAAAGAGTATCTGGACGCTGGTATGGACGATGTGCTGAGTAAGCCGCTGTCGGTGCCAGCCTTAACCGCGATGATTAAAAAATTCTGGGATGCCACCGATAAAGAGGAGAGTACCGTGACGCCTGAAGAGAGCGATAAAGCGCAAGCGCTGCTGGATATCCCGATGCTGGAACAATACATCGAGTTGGTTGGGCCTAAATTGATCACCGACGGCCTCGCGGTGTTTGAAAAAATGATGCTTGGCTATTTAAGCGTGCTGGAGTCCAATCTGACGGCGCGTGACAAAAAAGGCGTCGTTGAGGAAGGGCATAAGATTAAAGGCGCCGCCGGTTCGGTAGGGCTGCGTCATCTGCAACAACTTGGCCAGCAAATCCAGTCGCCGGATCTTCCCGCCTGGGAAGATAATGTCGTGGAATGGATTGAAGAGATGAAGCAGGAGTGGCAGCACGATGTCGCGGTGCTGAAAGCCTGGGTGGCAAACGCGGAAAAAAAATGACCCCGGTTTGACCGGGGTGCGCGAATACTGCGCCAACACCAGGGAAATCGTGGCTGCGCCGTGCTTATTATGATGATGTCAAAGGCGCAGTCCTGTTTTCAGGCCGCACGCAGTTAAGATAGCAAATCCTAAATGATTTGTTACATGAATCATTTAAATGTGTGAAGCGTAGCATTTTAATCAAAATTATTAATGGGCTTGAGTCGGTTGCAGGAGGATGTTCACCATGAAAAAAATTGGCGTAGTGCTCAGCGGATGCGGCGTCTATGACGGCACCGAAATTCATGAGGCCGTTCTGACGCTGTTGGCCATTGCCCGCAGCGGCGCGCAGGCTATCTGCTTCGCGCCGGATAAACCACAAGCGGATGTTATTAATCACCTGACCGGCGAAGCTATGGCGGAAACGCGTAACGTCCTGATTGAGGCGGCGCGTATTACGCGGGGCGATATTCGTCCTCTGTCCCAGGCTCAGCCAGAGGAACTGGATGCGCTCATTGTGCCTGGTGGTTTCGGCGCGGCGAAGAACCTGAGTAATTTCGCCAGCAAGGGGAGCGAATGCCGGGTGGATAGCGATGTCGTCGCGCTGGCGAAGGCCATGCACCAGTCCGGCAAGCCGCTGGGATTCATCTGTATCGCGCCCGCAATGTTGCCGAAAATCTTTGACTTCCCGCTACGTCTGACAATAGGGACGGATATTGATACCGCTGAAGTACTTGAAGAGATGGGGGCCGAACACGTACCTTGCCCGGTTGATGATATCGTTGTGGACGAGGATAACAAGGTCGTGACCACCCCTGCCTATATGCTGGCGCAGGATATCGCCCAGGCGGCAAGCGGCATTGATAAATTAGTGTCGCGCGTGCTGGTTCTGGCGGAATGAGCAAACGACGCATCGCGCCGTTAACGTTTTTGCGCCGTCTACTTTTACGTATCCTTGCTGCGCTCGCCGTCTTTTGGGGCGGCGGCATTGCGCTGTTTAGCGTGGTTCCGGTGCCTTTTTCGGCGGTGATGGCGGAACGGCAGATTAGCGCCTGGCTCGGCGGAGAGTTCGGTTATGTGGCGCATTCTGACTGGGTCAGTATGGCGGATATCTCGCCGTGGATGGGGCTGGCGGTAATTGCGGCGGAAGACCAGAAGTTCCCTGAGCACTGGGGCTTTGATGTTCCGGCGATTGAAAAAGCGCTGGCGCATAATGAGCGGAATGAGAGCCGTATTCGCGGCGCCTCTACGCTTTCGCAGCAAACGGCGAAAAATCTCTTTTTATGGGATGGACGCAGTTGGGTGCGCAAAGGTCTGGAGGCCGGGCTAACGCTGGGCATTGAAACTGTCTGGAGCAAAAAGCGCATCCTCACGGTTTATCTGAATATCGCGGAGTTTGGCGATGGTATTTTTGGCGTGGAGGCTGCGGCACAACGGTATTTTCATAAACCTGCCAGTCGCTTGAGTGTGTCTGAAGCCGCGTTGCTGGCGGCGGTATTGCCAAATCCGTTACGCTATAAGGCGAATGCGCCTTCTGGCTATGTGCGTAGCCGGCAGGCGTGGATTATGCGCCAGATGCGCCAACTGGGCGGGGAATCTTTTATGACGCGCAACCAGCTTAATTAATTTTGCCGATTGGCGGCGCGAACGCCTTATCCGGCCTGCGATCTGTGTCGTCCAGGCCTGATAAGCACAGGCCATTAAGCTTCGTGAGAAGTAAGCGCCAGCCGTTTCTTGTCTTTTGGCTGCGCGTCCCTCTCCAGGGCAACGGCCAGCGCAGGCTGGGCGATAAACCGCTGCCACACTCTCTCCAGTTTGCGTTCACAGCACCATGTTGACCAGGTCGCCAGCGGGATAAAGGTACTTTCCCCCAGATTGTCGCAAACCACCGGAACCACTTCTGACTCGCTGATACGCTGGCACAGGATATTTTGCGGCTTCAGCGACATCGTCACAATATGGTTATCCAGCAGGTAACGTTTCAGTTTTTTCAGTAGCCGCCGCAGGACAGCGACATCCTCTTCATAACGACATTGCGCGGCGAACTCGGTCAGGGTAATAGAGGGCGCGCCGTTGAAATCGGTAATCATGTCGTAGACATAGCCGGTGCCGCAATCGGTTTCTACCGTGCCGTAATAACGGGGGATAGCGCTCCAGTCCGTCAGGTAGCGGGACAGATGCGCATAGTAGCTCAGTTCACGCCGAATCTCTTTATCACCGCCGTGGTCACGGTTGTAAATAACTTTTATGCAACGCCGGGCATTATCCGGATGCGTATAGCATTTACGATGTCGACCAGCGCCCAGCGGAGTCTGTTTGGATAAAAGGATCATGGCAAGTCCTGGAAAAATTTATTCACATAAATTTAGTATGGACAAAGAACTTAAATAAAACCTAAACGAAATTTTTTAAGGTTTTCTTAATGTTTTTATGCATAATTAAAGCGCACGAAATGTACAAACCTTACGAAAGGGTGGGGCTGCGGGACAAGAGGCAGGCGTAACACGTCCGGTTTTGGGGGGACTGCCATCAAATACCGGGACGGCGTTGGGGTAAATAGGGTATAGAGGGGGAGGTTTAGTCTTCGTCAAAGCCGGAATTGAACAGCGCGATAACCGCCGCCAGCGCTTCAACTTCTTGCGGGCCGGTGGCTTCAATTTCGATCTGACGCCCTTTGGCGGAGTCGAGCATTAACAGAGCGATGACGCTGTTTGCTTCCGCTTCGGTGCCTTCGTCATTGCGTAATAGCACCTCGGCGTCAAAACCCTGCATCAGTTCGAAAAGCTTCATGGCAGGCCGGGCATGCATGCCCAGCTTATTGGTGACTTCAACAGTTTGCTTTACGGTCATGTTTTGCGTTTTTCCAGCGTGCGATGGCGAGACTGGACATTTTTACCGCGCGAGCGGAAGTAGTCTGCCAGCTGTTCTGCAATATACACCGAACGGTGTTTCCCGCCGGTACAACCGATAGCGACGGTAAGGTAGCTGCGGTTGTTGGTCTCCAGCATCGGTAACCATAGCTCAAGATAGCTGCGAGTCTGATAGATAAAATTGTGAACTTCTGTGTGTCGGTCAAGAAACGCGGCTACCGGCTTATCAAGCCCGGTCATGGGGCGCAGTTTTGGGTCCCAGTGTGGGTTGGGCAGAAAGCGGACATCAAACACATAGTCCGCATCAATCGGGATACCATGTTTAAAGCCGAAGGACTCAAATACCATCGTCAGTTCGCGCTCGCGTTTGCCCAATAGCCGGGTACGCAGCATCTCCGCCAGCTCATGGACGGACATTTCTGAAGTGTCGACGATCAGATCCGCACGTGAGCGTAACGGCTCCAGCAAGTCACTCTCTTTATCGATCGCACTCTCCAAAGAAAGATTTTTGCTGGAAAGCGGATGCAAACGGCGCGTGTCGCTGTAGCGGCGAATCAAGGTATTGCGGTCGGCATCAAGAAACAGCAATTGCGGCGAGAAAGCGCCAGGCAGATTATTCATCGCCTGTTCAAAAATCTCAGGTGATTCAGGTATATTGCGCACATCAATGCTGACGGCGGCGGAAATCTGGCGATCGGCCAGCGTTCGCGCCAGATCGGGCAACAGCACGACGGGGAGGTTATCCACGCAGTAAAATCCCATATCTTCCAGCGCGCGCAGAGCGACAGATTTACCTGATCCGGAACGCCCGCTGACGATCATCAGTACCATGTACCGTTTCTCCTCACAACGACAGAAATAAATGCCATTGAGTTGTTATGCCTCATTCTGCTCACCTTCGGTGTCAGTAATGATTTGATACAGCTCTTCATCATTCAGCGCCGCGCGCAGGCGGCGGCAGATCGTTTTATCCGCCAGACGTTTCGCCACCAGCGACAGCGTGTGCAGATGCGTTTTAGTTTGATCGGCGGGCACCAGCAGAGCGAAGAGGAGATCGACCGGCTGGTTATCGATGGCGTCGAACGCGATCGGCGTTTCGAGCTGAACGAACACGCCGACGGCGCGTAAGGTATCTTCTTCCAGTTTCCCGTGCGGGATGGCGATACCATTACCAATACCGGTACTGCCCATTTTTTCGCGTGTCAGAATGGCTTCAAACACGACCTGAGGAGGTAAACTGAGCTGTTTTGCCGCCAGTTCGCTGATGATTTCCAGCGCGCGTTTCTTACTCTGACAATGAACGCCGCTACGCGTACACTCCTGGTTAAGTACACTGCTCAGTTGTAGAGTCGTATCGTTATTTATCATAATTTCACCTAAGAACCTGTCCTGTCAGGTTGATGGCCAGGTTCGGAGCGCTAACTGTACAAATGGCCCGTTGTGTCACACAACAGGCCGTCCTGCACTGGCTAACTGCCCGGACAATTAGTATTGTTTCAGTTTATCTTTATGCTTGGTTAACTGCCTTGCCAGTTTATCAATCAAGCCGTCAATGGCGGCATACATATCCTGGCCTTCCGCGCTGGCGTGAATTTCGCCGCCGTTAACGTGTAGCGTCGCATCCGAGATGTGCGTGACCTTCTCCACTTTCAACACCACGTATACCTGATTAATCCGCTCAAAATACTGTTCAAGTTTGGCGAATTTCGTCGTCACAAATTCACGCAGGGCTTCAGTAATTTCGACGTTATGTCCGGTGATATTGAGCTGCATAGTGTCTTCCTTATCGGTTGGGTCAAACCAGCTGTTTGCGTTGGTTTGACGGCGGAATGGATAAAGACTCTCGGTACTTCGCAACAGTGCGGCGTGCCACCATGATACCTTGTTCTGACAGCAGAGAGGTTAACTTGCTGTCGCTCAGTGGTTTCGCGGGGTTTTCCGCCGCAATTAACTTCTTCACCAGCGCGCGAATCGCGGTGGAAGAGGCTTCGCCTCCGCCTTCGGTATTGACGTGGCTGGAAAAGAAATATTTGAGTTCAAAAATACCGCGCGGGCTGTGCAAATACTTCTGCGTGGTCACGCGGGATATAGTGGATTCGTGCATCTCGACGGCCTGGGCGATATCCGCCAGTACCATCGGTTTCATATATTCTTCGCCCTGTTCAAAAAAGGCTTGCTGTTGCTCGACGATGCAGCGACTGACGCGCAGCAGCGTGTCGTTACGGCTTTCAAGGCTTTTTATCAGCCATTTCGCATCCTGTAAATTACTGCGGATGAACTGGCTGTCGGCATCGTTGCGCGCGCTATTGCACATGGCGGCATAGTGCTGGTTAATCTGTAAACGGGGAATACTGTCGCTATTAAGCTCCACCGTCCAGCGACCGTTATGCTTGCGTACCAGCACATCCGGGATAACGTACTCCGGCTCGCCGGTCTGGATCGATTGACCGGGTCTGGGATCGAGCGACTGAATCAGGTTTACCGCCTCTTTCAGCACCTCTTCTTTTAGTCGGGTAACGCGCATCAACGTGCGGAAATCGTGGTTGGCCAGCAGATCAAGGTGATCGCAGATAATAAGCCGCGCCTCTTCCAGCCACGGCGTGGATTTGTCGAATTGTGAAAGCTGGATCAGCAGACAGTCGCGAAGATCTTTTGCCGCGACGCCTACCGGATCAAAACGCTGAATACGCTTCAGGACGGCTTCGACCTCATCGAGATCCACCTCTACATCGCCCATGCTTTCGCGAATTTCGTCCAGGGATACGGTGAGATAGCCGGTATCATCTACCGCGTCGACAATGGATGTCGCAATAGCGCGATCGGTGTCCGAGAAGGGCGTTAGCTCAACCTGCCACATCAGATAATCCTGCAACGACTGCGTCGTTTCGCCCTGATAGACGGGCAGCTCATCGTCGATATAATCGCCGCTGGGGCCGGACGGCGTCCCGGCGGTGTAAATTTCATCCCAACTGGCGTCAAGCGGCAGCTCTTCCGGCATCTCTTTTTGTTCGAGCGCGTCGGCGGTATCGAGAGGATCGTCATCCTGAGGTTGCTGAGTGTCGATTTCGTCATGAAGATCGGTTTGCTCAAGCAGCGGGTTATTTTCCAGCGCTTGCTGGAGTTCCTGCTGAAGTTCCAGCGTAGACAACTGCAACAGACGGATGGCCTGTTGTAGCTGAGGCGTCATCGCCAGTTGTTGGCTAAGCCTGAGTTGCAAACCTTGCTTCATATTCAGAGTCGTTTTCTCCCGCTAGAGCAGCATAGCCCTCTACCCTATCAGAGTCTGAAGTCTTCCCCAAGATATACACGCTTAACGTGTTCGTCTTGCAGGATTTCTGTCGGCGTACCGTGGGCAATAAGGTGGCCCTGGCTCACGATATAGGCACGTTCACAGACTGCCAGCGTCTCACGGACGTTATGGTCGGTGATCAGCACGCCGAGCCCACTATCGCGCAGATGCTCGATAATGCGTTTTATGTCGATAACGGAAATCGGGTCGACGCCGGCAAAGGGTTCATCCAGCAGGATAAATTTGGGATTAGCGGCCAACGCGCGGGCTATTTCTACACGACGGCGTTCACCACCGGACAGCGCCTGTCCCATGCTGTCGCGCAGATGCTCGATATGAAACTCTTCCATCAGCTCGTTGGCGCGGTCTTCTCGCTGTTCTGCGGTCAAATCGTCACGAATTTGCAGTACCGCCATCAGGTTATCAAATACGCTGAGACGGCGGAAAATAGAGGCTTCCTGCGGCAAATAGCCGATACCGCGGCGCGCGCGCGCGTGCAGCGGCAGCAGACTGATATCTTCATCATCGATGATGATATTGCCCGCGTCACGCGGCACGATACCGACGACCATATAAAAGGTGGTGGTTTTACCCGCGCCGTTTGGACCGAGCAGCCCGACAATCTCCCCGGAGTTAACGGTCAGACTGACATCTTCCACTACGCGACGGCCTTTATAGGCCTTCGCCAGATTCTTTGCAGTTAATGTTGCCATAACGAATTAGTTACTCTTCTTTTGCGCCGGAGTCTGGCCTTTGTTTTTGTCTTGCAACTGCGACGGCACCAGAACGGTGGTGACGCGTTTGCCTTTCTCGCTGAAGGCCTGCATTTTCTGCTCTTTCACCAGGTAGGTGATTTTGTCGCCGGTAATGTTGCTGTCAAGCTGCTCCAGATAAGCGTTGCCGGTCAGCACCACAAAATCTTTCGCCAGCTCGTAATGCATATGGGAAGCGTGGCCTTTCACCGGCTTACCGTTGTCCTGCATCTGGTAGAAGGTGGCCGGATTGCCGTAACCGTCGATCACCTCTTTCCCCTGTTCGCCGCCAGGGCGGGTAACCACGACTTTATCGGCGTTGATCTTAATCGTGCCCTGGGTCATTACCACGTTGCCCGTAAAGGTCACGACGTTGCCTTGCATATCCAGTGACTGTTGATCCGAGTCAATATGAATAGGCTGTTCGGTATCGCCCGTGACGGCGAAGGCCGGAATGCTGGCGGCCAGCAGCGAGCCGGCAAGCATAAGATTAAGGCTGAGTTTGTTTGTTTTGAATTTCATAAGAGGTTCTAACCTTTTCAATCAGCTCGGCGTTCTTGCTGCGTAAGTTACCGCGCATTTTCAGTCCGCTGGAGTTAAATGTTGTGCCGTATAACGTCACCAGATCGTTCGAGGTAACATCCTGCGTCACCAGATTAATCTGCGCGTTATCGGTGGTAATTCTGCGTAATTGAGCGTCAGGCACCAGGGCGTTGACTTCAACATGGCCATACAGATAGAGCATCCGATCGTTAGTCAATTTGGCTTTATCGGCCTTGATCGACCATGTCGGCACTTTATCCTTATCAAAGGTGGTTAATACCGGTTGCGTAAACCATGAGACCGCCTGATCGGAAAAATATTCAACGTGCTGCGCGATCAGACGATAGCTCAACGCGCCTTCCGGACTGTACACGACGGTATCCGTGTGCTCGCTTTTATACGTGGGATCGTTGCTGTTGACCATCACGGCAGCAGGATCGTCTTTATCCGCCAGATTGATACCAATCAGTACCAGAATAGCCAGCGACAGTAGAATGATAACCCAACGTCTGGTTTTACTCATATCGATTGCCCTTTGGCCTCATCCAGCTTGCCCTGCGCCAGCAGCAGCAAATCGCACACCTCACGTACCGCGCCGCGCCCGCCGGCAATGTGCGTCACATAGTCAGCGCGGGGGATCAGCAGCGGATGCGCATCCGCAACGGCAACGCTTAACCCCACTTTTTCCATCACTGGCCAGTCAATCAGATCATCGCCGACATAGGCAACATTTTCCGGCGCAATGGCCAGTTTTTCCAGCAGATCGCTAAAGGCGATCAGCTTATTCGACTGTCCCTGATAAAGATGGACAATCCCCAGCGTGGCGCAGCGATCTTCTACAAGTTTAGCCTTTCGTCCGGTAATAATGGCAACCTCGATATTGGAGGTCAAAGCACAGCGAATACCATAGCCGTCACGAACGTTGAAAGCCTTCAGCTCTTCGCCGTTATTGCCCATATAAATCAGGCCGTCAGACAATACGCCATCCACGTCCAGGATGAGCAGGCGGATATTCTCCGCTTTGGTCATGACATGGGTGCTGACGGGGCCATAACAGGTCGCAAGCGACGCACCTGCTTTACTCATCGTTAATTATCCTTGAGTTTCTACACGACGCCTGCACGCAGGAGATCATGCATATGTAACACACCGAGTAACTGGTCGCCATCAGCAACCAGTACGGAGGTGATATGGCGGGACTGCATTAAATTCAGCGCATCGACAGCGAGAATACCGGGACGCACGCGAATGCCCCCTGGCGTCATCACCTCGGCGATCCCCAACTGGCGCATATCGCCGCCCATATCGAACATGCGACGTAAATCGCCGTCGGTGAAGATACCGTCGATCTTCATGGATTCATCGCAAATGACGGTCATACCGAGATTTTTACGCGTAATTTCTAACAGCGCATCACGCAGGGTGGCATGTTTATTAACATGCGGGATCTCATCGCCAGTATGCATAATATCGCTTACGCGCAGCAGTAGCTTACGTCCCAGCGCGCCGCCAGGATGCGACAGAGCGAAATCCTCGGCGGTAAAGCCGCGCGCTTTTAACAACGCCACGGCGAGCGCGTCGCCCATCACCAGCGTTGCGGTGGTACTACTGGTAGGCGCCAGGCCTAACGGACACGCTTCTTTGGGCACTTTAACACATAGATGCACATCTGCCGCACGCGCCATGCTGCTTTCCGGTCGCCCGGTAATGCAAATTAACGGTACGTGCAGCCGTTTAAGCACCGGTATTAGCGCCGCGATCTCGCTGGATTCGCCGGAGTTGGAGATAGCGATAACCACATCCTGCGGCGTAACCATCCCCAAATCGCCGTGCGCGGCTTCGCCTGGATGTACAAAAAAGGAAGAGGTGCCGGTACTGGCGAACGTGGCGGCCATTTTCCGTCCGATATGGCCGGATTTCCCCATCCCCATGACCACCACTTTTCCGGTGCAGTTGAACATTTTTTCACAGGCCAGCGTGAAATGCTGGTTGATATATTGATCAAGCTCCGCCAGGCCTTCACGTTCAATTTCCAGGACCTCTTTGCCTGCCTGCTGAAAGTCAAACCCCGGTTGCAACGCTAAATGCGACATAATCCGTTTCCAGTTATCCAACAAGAAGTGGCGATAGCCAATAGAGCATCGCCAGCCATACGATAAACCCGCCGGTCAGCAGTATACCTGCGCCCCGGCCAATCTGGCGCGGATGCCGCCAGCAAAGTAAAGCGAAAACCACGCTAACCAGCAACATCACGCTATAATCACGCCCAAACGCCAGCGGGTTGATCTCCCCCGGCGCGATCAGCGCAGGCAGTCCCAGCACGATGGCGAGATTAAAAATATTGGCGCCAATGAGATTACCAACGGCAATATCATTTTCGCCTTTTCGCACGCCGGCAATCGCCGTCGCCAGTTCTGGCAGACTGGTGCCGACGGCGATGACTGTCAGACCGAGCGTTAATTCACTCATGGCGAAATAGTTCGCCAGCACCGTAGCGTTATCGATTACCATGCGCGTCGCCATCGGCATGATGACCAGCGCAATGCCCAGCCATAAGAACGCGACGGGGAGCCCGTCTTCGCGCGGCAGCTCCGCCAGTTGTTCGCGGGTGAGGCTGTCATTCCCCTGGCGTTCGGCCAGACGCGCGATTTTAACAATGAATAACAGCCATAGCACAGCCAGAAGCAGGAGAAAGATACCATCACTGCGACTTAACTGTCCGTCATGCAGTACGGAACCGGCTACCACGCTAACAAATAACATTAATGGCAATTCGCGACGTAGAACATCGGAATGCACGGTAAATGGACGAACCAGCGCCGCCAGCCCTAAGATCAGCAAAATATTGGTGATGTTAGAACCGAGCGCCGCGCCGACGGCCAAATCGAGCTGACCGTGTAGCGATGCGGCGACCGACACAATAATTTCCGGCAGCGAGGTGCCGATACTCACGACCGTCATCCCGATGATCAGCGGGGGAATACCGAATGTACGGCATAAAATAGAGGCCGCAAACACCAGACGATCGGCGCCGTAGGCCACCAGAAGCAAACCAATTATGAGTAGCGCCATCGCTAAAAGCATCTAAAGTCCTTTCTTCAGGTATACTCGCCGGTCCCCTGGAAGGGATATCTGGAAGCCGTAACGAAGTCCTAATTTTGACTTTATGCGGCTAAAAAGTAAAACGAATGCCAGCTTTCGCTAACCCTGTCAGTTAATATTCTGTAATTATGTCGAACCCATGGTTAAATTCAGCGCCATGGTTACCTCAACAAGGCAATACGAAGGATGAATCAATGGGTCAGTCTGCGGCCAATTTAGTCGATATGCGCGACGTCAGCTTTTGCCGTGGCGAACGCTGCATTTTCGATAATATTTCCCTGACGGTGCCGCGCGGGAAGATCACGGCGATCATGGGGCCGTCGGGCATCGGTAAAACCACGCTGTTGCGCCTGATTGGCGGACAGATCCCGCCGGATAAGGGCGAGATCTTATTTGATGGCGAGAATGTGCCGGCCATGTCCCGTTCGCGGCTCTACACCGTCCGTAAACGTATGAGTATGCTGTTTCAGTCGGGAGCGCTGTTTACCGACATGAACGTGTTTGACAATGTGGCCTATCCGCTACGGGAGCACACCAATTTACCCGCGCCGCTGCTAAAAAGCGTCGTGATGATGAAACTGGAAGCTGTCGGGCTGCGCGGCGCGGCAAAACTGATGCCTTCCGAGCTCTCCGGTGGGATGGCGCGCCGCGCCGCGTTGGCGCGCGCCATCGCTCTGGAACCGGATCTCATCATGTTCGATGAGCCGTTTGTTGGCCAGGACCCGATTACCATGGGCGTTCTGGTGAAGCTGATTTCAGAATTGAACAGCGCGCTGGGCGTGACCTGCGTGGTGGTCTCGCATGATGTGCCAGAGGTGCTCAGTATTGCGGATCACGCCTGGATCATGGCGGACAAAAAAATCGTCGCTCACGGTAGCGCTCAGGCGTTGCAGGAGAATACGGACCCGCGCGTGCGTCAGTTCCTTGACGGTATTGCCGACGGGCCGGTTCCGTTCCGCTATCCGGCGGGCGACTATCACCTTGATTTACTCGAAACAGGGAGTTAAGCCACTCATGCTGTTAAATGCGCTGGCAGCACTCGGACACAGCGGGATCAAAACCGTCAGGACGTTCGGGCGCGCCGGGTTAATGTTATTCAATGCGATTATCGGTAAGCCGGAGTTTCGCAAACATGCGCCGCTGCTGGTGCGCCAGCTTTATAATGTGGGCGTCTTGTCGATGCTTATCATTATTGTCTCCGGCGTATTCATCGGTATGGTGCTGGGGCTGCAAGGCTATCTGGTTCTGACCACTTACAGCGCGGAGACCAGTCTTGGCATGTTAGTGGCGCTTTCGCTGCTGCGCGAGCTGGGGCCGGTGGTCGCGGCGTTGCTGTTTGCCGGGCGGGCCGGGTCGGCGTTGACGGCGGAAATCGGCCTGATGCGGGCGACGGAGCAGCTCTCCAGTATGGAGATGATGGCGGTCGATCCATTGCGCCGGGTGATTTCGCCGCGCTTTTGGGCGGGCGTGATTTCATTGCCGCTACTGACCATTATCTTTGTGGCGGTCGGTATCTGGGGCGGCTCGCTGGTCGGCGTAAGCTGGAAGGGAATCGACGCCGGGTTCTTCTGGTCCGCGATGCAGAATGCCGTCGACTGGCGTATGGACCTGGTGAACTGTCTGATAAAGAGCGTGGTGTTCGCCATTACGGTAACATGGATTGCGTTATTCAACGGTTATGACGCAATACCGACTTCTGCCGGGATTAGCCGGGCAACGACGCGTACCGTGGTTCACGCATCGTTGGCCGTTCTGGGGCTGGATTTTGTGCTGACCGCACTGATGTTTGGGAATTGAGTTCATGCAAACGAAAAAAAATGAAATTTGGGTAGGCGTTTTTTTGCTGGTAGCGTTGCTGGCGGCGCTGTTTGTTTGCCTGAAGGCGGCAAATGTGACCTCTATGCGCACGGAGCCGACCTATAAGGTTTATGCGACCTTCGATAACATCGGCGGTCTGAAAGTGCGTTCCCCGGTACGCATCGGCGGGGTGGTTGTCGGGCGGGTTGAAGATATCTCGCTTGATCCGAAAACATACCTGCCGCGCGTAACGCTCGACATCGAAGAGCGTTATAACCATATTCCCGATACCAGCTCGTTGAGTATTCGTACTTCCGGGCTGCTGGGGGAGCAATATCTGGCATTAAACGTCGGTTTTGAAGATCCTGAGCTGGGAACGTCTATCCTCAAAGATGGGAGTACGATTCAGGACACCAAGTCTGCAATGGTGCTGGAAGATATGATTGGCCAGTTCCTTTATAACAGCAAAGGCGACGACAATAAGAATTCTGGCGATGCGCCAGCCGCAACGGAAGGCCATACTGAAGCCACAACGCCCGCGGGCGAAACGAAATAATCTCAGGAGAATTGAGGCATGTTTAAACGACTGATGATGGTGGCCCTGCTGGTCATTGCGCCATTAAGCGCAGCAACGGCAGCGGATCAGAGCAATCCTTATAAACTGATGAACGAGGCGGCGCAGAAAACTTTTGATCGCCTGAAAAACGAACAGCCGAAAATTCGTGCCAATCCGGATTACCTGCGAGACGTTGTTGATCAGGAACTTCTGCCGTACGTGCAGGTAAAATATGCCGGCGCGCTGGTGTTGGGCCGCTACTACAAAGAGGCGACCCCGGCGCAGCGTGAAGCCTATTTTGCAGCGTTTCGCGAATACCTGAAACAGGCATACGGTCAGGCGCTGGCGATGTACCACGGCCAGACTTACCAGATAGCGCCTGAGCAACCGCTGGGCGATGCGACCATTGTGCCTATCCGTGTAACGATTATCGATCCCAACGGTCGTCCGCCGGTACGCCTGGATTTCCAGTGGCGCAAAAACACTCAGACCGGCAACTGGCAGGCGTATGACATGATTGCGGAAGGCGTCAGCATGATCACCACCAAGCAAAATGAGTGGAGCGATCTGCTGCGTACTAAAGGCATCGACGGCCTGACCGCACAACTGAAATCTATCTCTCAACAGAAAATTACTTTGGACGAGAAACAGTAATGACGCCGCAACTCACCTGGACGCGTGAGGCGGACACTCTGGTGCTGGCGGGAGAGCTGGATCAGGACGTGTTGGCGCCGCTATGGGACGCGCGCGTAGAAGCGATGAATGGCGTTACCCGTATCGACCTGAGCCAGATCTCCAGGGTAGATACGGGGGGACTGGCGCTGCTGGCGCACCTTGTGAACCAGGCAAAAAAGCAGGGCAATGCCGTGTCGCTGTCTGGCGTTAACGACAAGGTTTACGCGCTGGCGCAATTATATAACTTGCCTGAAGACGTACTTCCCCGTATGTAATGAATGCCGGATGGTTTATCCGGCCTACACTTCGCATGATCCCCGTAGGCCGGATAAATTGCGTTAGCAGCACCATCCGGCACTTTTACCGCGCTGATTTATCAGCGTAATCTTTTGCTTATTTAAGACGGCGCGACTTTGCTCTAAGATGTTGGGCTGTTTTCACTATTTGACGAATAAAGAACCCATGGAAAATCATGAAATTCAGAGTGTGCTGATGAATGCCCTCTCCCTCCAGGAAGTCCACGTCTCCGGCGATGGCAGTCACTTTCAGGTTATTGCCGTGGGCGAGATGTTTGACGGCATGAGCCGGGTCAAGAAACAGCAAACGGTCTATGGGCCGCTAATGGAGTACATTGCGGACAACCGTATCCATGCCGTATCGATCAAAGCATATACCCCGGCGGAATGGGCGCGCGATCGTAAACTTAACGGATTTTAAGCTACGGGTAACCTGCCGGTAGCGGAGATGAATGCTTAACTGAGAATACAATAATGGATAAATTTCGTGTACAGGGGCCAACGACGCTCCAGGGCGAAGTCACAATTTCCGGCGCCAAAAACGCCGCGCTGCCGATCCTGTTCGCCGCTCTGCTGGCAGAAGAACCGGTAGAGATCCAAAACGTTCCAAAACTGAAAGACGTGGATACGTCGATGAAGCTCCTGAGCCAATTAGGCGCGAAAGTGGAACGCAATGGATCGGTACACATTGACGCCAGCCAGGTGAACGTGTTCTGCGCGCCTTATGATCTGGTTAAGACCATGCGCGCCTCGATATGGGCGCTGGGGCCGCTGGTTGCCCGTTTTGGTCAGGGACAAGTCTCTCTGCCGGGGGGCTGTACTATCGGCGCGCGTCCGGTTGATCTACATATTACCGGTCTGGAACAACTGGGTGCGACCATCAAGCTAGAAGAGGGCTACGTAAAGGCCTCCGTCGAAGGACGTCTTAAAGGGGCGCATATCGTGATGGATAAGGTCAGCGTCGGCGCGACCGTCACCATTATGTGCGCCGCTACGCTGGCGGAAGGGACGACCATCATTGAAAACGCCGCGCGCGAGCCGGAAATTGTCGACACCGCTAACTTCCTAGTTACGCTGGGGGCGAAGATCGCCGGGCAGGGCACCGATCGTATTACGATCGAGGGCGTAGAGCGTCTGGGCGGCGGCGTTTATCGTGTGCTGCCGGATCGTATCGAAACGGGGACTTTCCTGGTGGCGGCAGCGATCTCTCGCGGCAAAATCCTCTGCCGTAACGCGCAACCGGACACTCTGGACGCGGTACTGGCGAAACTGCGCGATGCTGGCGCGGATATCGAAGTGGGCGAGGACTGGATTAGTCTGGACATGCACGGCAAACGACCGAAAGCGGTCAATGTCCGTACAGCGCCGCACCCGGCATTCCCGACCGATATGCAGGCGCAGTTCACGTTGCTGAACCTGGTGGCGGAAGGGACGGGCTTTATCACTGAAACCGTCTTTGAAAACCGTTTTATGCACGTGCCTGAACTCAGCCGCATGGGCGCGCGTGCGGAAATTGAAAGCAATACCGTCATATGCCATGGCGTAGAAACGCTCTCTGGCGCCCAGGTCATGGCGACAGATCTGCGGGCATCTGCGAGCCTGGTGCTGGCGGGCTGTATTGCGGAAGGCACGACGATTGTGGATCGCATTTATCACATCGATCGCGGTTATGAGCGCATCGAAGACAAACTGCGCGCGCTAGGCGCGAATATTGAACGCGTGAAAGGCGAATAACCTTCTGTACGCTGAATAACCCCCGCGAACGCGATTGCGGGGGTTGTTTTACAGGCACTTACTCTACATTCTGTTTGTCTTTATTACGCGCTCTCATAAGCCGCGTTCTGTCGATAAACTCATGCGTGCGCGGATCGTGATAACGCGATGGCCAAATAACCCAGGGTTCCGTTCCCAATGCTTTCGCGATAATCAACTCTCCTTTCGGCCACGGGCGCGTTAATGCATTGGCCAGCGTGGATGAACTCAATCCATTCCGGCGTGACTCAGCGGCCATTGAAGTCCCTTTTTTACGTAGTCCGGCAATGATATCGGCCGGATGCCAGTCAATAAGCTTGCTTTCCATACATCCATCACTCCTTAGATTAATCACTTACGGTTTTAACAACCCGACGACGTTCGATACTATAACGCTTCGTGAAGGAATGTTCTAAAAAGTTCATGTAAGTGGCGGCAATATTCAGAATATGCCAGGGGAAGCCGTATATGAATATACGAAAAGACAGGCAATAGGGTATCTGGAGTTTATTAGAACTTAATGGGATATCCCGCGCAGTGCGCGGGATAAGAGAATGGCATCAACGATCGCGCTGCACCGCGATGTGTGCGAGACCGATTAGCGCCTCACGCCATGGGGTATCCGGCAATATCTGCAACGCGGATATCGCTTTGTCGGCTTCTTCTTCCGCTCGCTGACGCGTCCATTCCAGCGAGCCGCAGGTGGTCATCGCTTCCAGAACCGGTTCCAGAAGATGACGGCCATTACCTTGTTCAATAGCGGTACGGATCATCGCTGACTGTTCTGGCGTACCGTGGCGCATGGCGTGAAGCAACGGTAAGGTAGGTTTGCCCTCATTGAGGTCATCACCCACATTTTTACCGAGATGCTCGCCGTCGGCACTGTAATCCAGCAGATCGTCAATGAGCTGGAAAGCCGTACCAAGGTAGCGGCCATAGTCCTGCAACCCTTTCTCTTGCTCAGGCGTACAACCGGCAAGAATACCGGAGCACTGGGCGGCGGCTTCGAACAGACGGGCCGTTTTACTGTAAATCACCCGCATGTAATTTTCTTCGGTAATGTCCGGGTCATTCACGTTCATCAATTGCAGCACTTCGCCTTCTGCAATCACATTGACCGCTTCCGACATCACTTCCAGCACTTTTAACGAGCCGAGGCTGGTCATCATCTGGAAGGCGCGGGTATAGATAAAGTCGCCGACCAACACGCTGGCGGCATTACCGAAAGCGGCATTTGCCGTCGCTTTGCCGCGACGCATATCAGATTCATCCACCACATCATCATGTAGCAGCGTCGCCGTGTGGATAAACTCGATCAGAGCGGCGATAGTCACGTGCGCGTTACCCTGATAACCCACCGCACGCGCGGCAAGAACGGCAATCATCGGACGAATGCGTTTTCCGCCGCCGCTAATAATGTAATATCCTAGCTGATTAATCAGTTGAACGTCGGAATTAAGCTGTTCAAGGATTGTCGCATTGACACCCGCCATATCTTGCGCGGTTAACTCGTTGATTTTTTCTAAATTCATCGCAAAAGCCGGGCTTATCGCTCCGATTATCCCATGTCTGAATGAGGTAACGTAGGGTTTATGGTTAGAAATATACCCTGATTGTACTGAAAAAACGCCGCAGATAAACGTTACCGTATGCGTTGTGTTTTTTTTTCTTCATGTATTGATGGTAGCACTTGTCAAAGCCGTGCAATTTGCGTAATATTCGCGCCCTATTGTGAATATTTATAGCGCGCTCTGAATCATTGAAAGGTGTGCGCGGAAGCGGAGTTTTTTATGTACGCGGTTTTCCAAAGTGGTGGTAAACAACACCGAGTAAGCGAAGGTCAGACCGTTCGCCTGGAAAAGCTGGACATCGCAACTGGCGAAACTATCGAGTTCGCTGAAGTTCTGATGATCGCAAACGGTGAAGAAGTCAAAATCGGCGTTCCTTTCGTTGATGGCGGCGTAATCAAAGCTGAAGTTGTTGCCCACGGTCGTGGCGAGAAAGTTAAAATCGTTAAGTTTCGTCGCCGTAAACACTACCGTAAGCAGCAGGGCCATCGTCAGTGGTTCACTGATGTGAAAATTACCGGCATCAGCGCTTAAGATTAGGGGAGCAGATTAAATGGCACATAAAAAGGCTGGCGGCTCGACTCGTAACGGTCGCGATTCTGAAGCTAAACGTCTGGGCGTAAAACGCTTTGGCGGTGAAGCAGTTCTGGCAGGCAGCATCATCGTTCGTCAACGTGGTACTAAATTCCACGCTGGCACCAACGTTGGTTGCGGTCGTGACCACACTCTGTTTGCTAAAGCAGACGGTAAAGTGAAATTCGAAGTTAAAGGCCCGAAAAACCGTAAATACATCAGCATCGTTGCTGAGTAAGTTTTTTGTGGTCCGGTAACGGATGAAAGCCCCGCACCTGTTGCGGGGCTTTTTACATTCGATGGCCGACTAAAATATACCCGTGTGGCTGTGTGAATGCCGTTAACGGGTCTTTGCAGGGAACACGGCATGAAGCAGCAGGCAGGCATTGGCATTCTTTTAGCGCTCACTACCGCGATGTGCTGGGGAGCGTTGCCAATAGCAATGAAGCAAGTGCTGGAGGTGATGGAGCCTTCAACCATTGTCTTCTACCGCTTCTTAATGGCCAGTATTGGCCTCGGGGCGATACTGGCAGTAAAAAGAAAGCTGCCGCCGCTGCGTATTTTTCGTAAGCCGCGCTGGTTGGTGTTATTGGCGATAGCGACCTGCGGACTGTTCGGTAATTTCATTTTGTTCAGTTCTTCCCTGCAATATTTAAGCCCAACCGCGTCGCAGGTTATCGGCCAGCTCTCGCCGGTTGGCATGATGGTCGCCAGCGTCTTTATTCTGAAAGAAAAGATGCGCGGTACGCAGGTGATTGGCGCGCTGATGTTATTGAGCGGGCTGGTAATGTTTTTTAACACCAGTCTGATCGAGATTTTTACCCGACTGACCGACTACACCTGGGGCGTTATTTTTGGCGTAGGCGCGGCGATGGTGTGGGTGAGCTATGGCGTGGCGCAAAAAGTATTATTGCGACGTCTGGCCTCGCAGCAGATCCTGTTTTTACTGTACACTTTATGTACGATAGCGCTTTTGCCGTTGGCAAAACCGATGGTGATAGCGCAACTGAGCGACTGGCAGCTCGCCTGTTTGATTTTCTGCGGGCTAAATACGCTGGTAGGATATGGCGCCCTGGCGGAAGCGATGGCGCGTTGGCAGGCGGCGCAGGTGAGCGCGATAATCACGCTTACACCGCTATTTACCCTGCTGTTTTCAGATCTTTTATCTATGGCCTGGCCCGATTTCTTCGCCAGACCGATGTTAAACCTTTTAGGTTATCTCGGTGCGTTTGTCGTGGTTGCGGGCGCGATGTATTCCGCCATTGGTCATCGTATTTGGGGCGGTTTACGCAAGCATGAAACGGTGGTTTCGCAACCCCGCTCAGGCGAATGATTTACGGAGAATAAAATGAAGTTTGTTGATGAAGCATCGATTCTGGTCGTTGCAGGCGATGGCGGTAATGGCTGTGTGAGCTTCCGCCGCGAAAAATATATCCCGAAAGGCGGCCCGGACGGCGGTGATGGCGGCGACGGCGGCGACGTCTGGATGGAAGCCGATGAAAACCTGAATACGCTGATCGATTACCGCTTTGAAAAATCGTTCCGCGCTGAACGTGGTCAGAATGGCGCGAGCCGCGACTGTACCGGTAAACGCGGTAAAGACGTGACCATCAAAGTGCCGGTCGGTACGCGCGTTATCGACCAAGGAACCGGTGAAACGATGGGCGACATGACCAAACACGGTCAGCGTCTGTTGGTCGCGAAGGGCGGCTGGCATGGGTTAGGCAATACCCGTTTTAAATCCTCGGTTAACCGTACGCCGCGCCAGAAAACCAATGGTACGCCGGGCGATAAGCGCGACCTGCTGCTGGAACTGATGCTGCTGGCGGATGTCGGGATGCTGGGGATGCCAAATGCCGGTAAATCAACGTTCATTCGCGCGGTATCGGCAGCAAAACCGAAAGTCGCGGACTATCCGTTTACCACGCTGGTGCCGAGCCTGGGCGTGGTACGTATGGACAGCGAAAAGAGTTTTGTGGTGGCCGACATTCCGGGGTTGATCGAAGGCGCGGCGGAAGGCGCGGGCCTGGGGATTCGCTTCTTGAAGCACCTCGAACGTTGCCGCGTACTGCTGCACCTCATTGATATCGATCCGATCGATGGTTCCGATCCGGTGGAAAACGCCCGTATCATTATTGGCGAACTGGAAAAATACAGCCAGGATCTGGCGGCTAAACCGCGCTGGTTAGTGTTCAACAAGATCGATCTGATGGATAAATCCGAAGCGGAAGAGAAAGCGAAAGCGATCGCCGAAGCGTTGGGCTGGGAAGGGAAATACTATCTGATTTCCGCTGCCAGTCAGCTAGGGGTGAAAGATCTCTGCTGGGATGTGATGACCTTTATCATCGAGAATCCGATCGCGCAGGCTGAAGAAGCAAAACAGCCGGAAAAAGTCGAGTTCATGTGGGACGATTATCATCGCCAGCAGTTGGCTGAAGTGGAAGAAGACGCAGACGATGACTGGGATGACGACTGGGATGAAGACGACGAAGAAGGCGTCGAGTTCATCTACAAACGTTAATCTCGTAGCCGGATGGCGCTTACGCTTATCCGGCCTACAAAAGCCAACGGGCCGCATTTGCGGCCCGTTTTATTATGTTCTTTGTAGGCCGGATAAGACGCGTTAGCGCCGCCATCCGGCAATAATGCACTCAGTTATTCTGATAAATATCCTTGTACAATCGACTCTCGAAGCGTACCAGCGGAATACGTCGATTACGCTGATCGGCAGGTGGAACCGCGTAGCCGGACAAATACTGTACAAATGCCATCCGCTGCCCGCTTGCGGTGGTAATAAAGCCCGCCAGGTTGTACACGCCCTGCAGTGACCCGGTTTTCGCCGAAACCTTACCGTCTACGCCCGCCTGATGTAGGCCGGCGCGGTATTGCAATGAACCGTCATAGCCCGCCAGCGGCAGCATAGAGATAAAGTTCAGCTCGTTATCGTGTTGGGCGATATATTGCAGCACCTGCATCATCGTGGCGGGAGCGATCAGGTTATGGCGAGAAAGACCGGAACCGTCGGCAATAATGGTATTGCCGATATCAATTCCCGCCTGTTGGCGCAGGATCTGGCGAACAGCATCCGATCCCGCCCGCCAGGTGCCAGGCACGTTAAACCTGACATGACCAATCATCCGAAAAACAGTATCGGCGATCATGTTGTCTGACTTTTTCAGCATAATCTTAAGCAGATCGTGCAGTGGCGCCGACTGTTTACTGGCGACGATCGTTCCGGGCTCGTTAACCTGCGTCTGGCGCAGCAGCGTGCCGCGGTAAGTTATCCCGGCCTCTTTCAGTTCCTGCTTGAGGATCGCGCCCGCGTAGCTGGCGCCGTCCTGAATAGCAAAGGCCAGCGGCAGCGGGTCGGCGCGCTGTGGTAAACAGCCGGTAAGCGTATAACGGTTCAAATCGCCAGGCACAACATCCAGCTCGCAATACTGCGCGTCTGCCGAACCGCGCGGCAGAGTCCGTACCTGGCTGAACATCGTTACCGGATAATAAGAGGCCACGCGAATAAAAGCTAAATCGTTTGGTTTTTGCGCGCTATAAAGCGACACAGAAAAACAGTTGCGGTCAACAATGGCGGCGGCGGGAGGCGCGCTGAAACACTGCGTCAGGTCGTTCCACGGCCAGCCTGGCGCTTTATCGTGGCTGGCGAAAATCGACGTGTCGATAAGCACATTGCCGTCGATTTGCGTGACGCCTGACTTTTTCAGCGTCGCGACCATATTGCGAATATCCTGACGTCTTAGCGTTGGATCGCCACCGAATCGCGCAATTAAGTCACCTTTCAGGATGCCGTTATCGACGTTGCCTTTAGTCTCCAGCGTGGTCGTAAAACGGAAATCCGGGCCGAGTTGAATCAGCGCCGCCAGCGCGGTAATCACCTTTTGGGTACTGGCGGGAAGCGCCATCTGCTGACTATGATAATCAATAGCCGGCGCGGGCGCGCCAATCTTTTGCACCATCAGCGCGAGGTTGGCGCCGGCCGGAAGCTGTTTGATGTATTCGTCAATATTCGCGGCCTGAACGCTGAACGCTATACTGGTGGTCAATCCGATGATAAATCTGGAAAATCGCATAATCTCGCGCTAACACCCTGGAAACAAGCCGTCATACTACGGCGCAACGCCCTAAAAAGTAAACGATGACCCATAGGGAACTCCAGGGTAAAATGGTTATCAAAGAGGAAATTGTAGCTGACCTGGGACTGCGCGCCCGGGTTGGTGTTTTTTTGCTTCTGACCCTGGTATGGCATATGCCGGGGCTGGCTTAGCAGCCGGGGTAGAGTTCATTGCCCCCTACAGGAATGTTCAAGAGGTATAACAAATGCAAGCTATTCCGATGACCTTACGCGGAGCCGAAAAACTGCGCGAAGAGCTGGATTTTCTGAAATCTGTGCGCCGTCCTGAAATCATCGCCGCTATCGCCGAAGCGCGCGAACATGGCGATTTAAAAGAAAACGCGGAGTATCATGCTGCACGCGAACAGCAGGGTTTCTGCGAAGGGCGCATTAAAGATATCGAAGCAAAACTGTCGAATGCGCAGGTGATTGACGTCACCAAAATGCCGAACAATGGTCGCGTGATTTTCGGCGCTACCGTCACGGTGCTGAACCTGGACACCGACGAAGAGCAGACCTATCGTATTGTTGGCGATGATGAGGCGGATTTTAAGCAAAATCTCATTTCGGTAAACTCGCCAATCGCTCGCGGCCTGATTGGCAAAGAGCAGGATGACGTCGTGGTGATCAAAACGCCTGGCGGCGATGTGGAATACGAAGTGCTTAAAGTGGAATACCTTTAAGCAGTACTCAATACGCAAATTGTTGGTGTATTGTAAAGAAAGGAAAAAGGCCGCATAGCGGCCTTTTATCAACGGAGAGAGCGTGGCATTTTGCTCTCCTGCTCGTGGAAAACCCCTCGTTTTACACAGATTTTGTGTTCGACTTTAGGATATCCTTAACGCGGCAGCGAGATTTTACGCTCTTTAGTTGGGCGATACAGCACCAGCGTTTTACCGATGACCTGTACGTTACAGGCGCCGGTTTCGCGCACGATAGCGTCCACGATCAAGGTTTTTGTTTCGCGATCTTCCGAGGCGATTTTCACCTTGATAAGTTCATGGTGCTCTAACGCTTGTTCAATCTCGGCCAGTACCCCTTCGGTCAAACCATTATTGCCAAGCATAACAACAGGCTTGAGCGGATGTGCCAGACCTTTTAGGTGCTGTTTTTGTTTAGTACTCAGATTCATCGTATATTTTTGCTTACGTTGGGATTGAAAACGGGTCATTCTACCGCCATCTCCCTTATATCGCCAAATAGGCGTGTAGAAATTTACGCCATTGGCTACGATGAACTGCCCCGACGGGAAAGTTAAATGACAGGTAAAAAGCGTTCTGCCAGCTCAAGCCGCTGGCTTCAGGAACACTTTAGCGATAAATATGTTCAACAGGCGCAGAAAAAGGGGCTACGCTCCCGTGCCTGGTTTAAACTTGATGAAATACAGCAAAGTGACAAACTTTTTAAGCCGGGAATGACGGTAGTCGATCTCGGCGCTGCGCCAGGAGGGTGGTCACAGTATGTGGTCACGCAGATTGGCGGCAAAGGCCGCATCATCGCTTGTGATCTTTTACCTATGGATCCTATCGTTGGTGTGGACTTTCTTCAGGGCGATTTTCGTGATGAACTTGTCATGAAAGCGTTACTGGAACGCGTGGGTGACAGTAAAGTACAAGTTGTCATGTCGGATATGGCACCAAACATGAGCGGAACACCGGCGGTGGATATCCCCCGCGCCATGTATCTGGTGGAGCTGGCGTTAGATATGTGCCGCGATGTGCTGGCGCCAGGCGGAAGTTTTGTAGTGAAGGTGTTCCAGGGCGAAGGTTTCGATGAGTATCTAAGGGAAATTCGCTCCCTGTTTACGAAGGTTAAAGTTCGTAAGCCGGACTCTTCGCGCGCGCGTTCGCGTGAAGTGTACATTGTAGCGACCGGGCGAAAGTGATAACCGGCAGATTTCAGACGTAAGGTTTGAAAGAAACTGGATATAGAGTATCCTGACGCTGTTTTTAACACAGTTGTAATAAGAGGTTAATCCCTTGAGTGACATGGCGAAAAACCTAATACTCTGGCTGGTCATTGCCGTTGTGCTGATGTCAGTATTCCAGAGCTTTGGGCCCAGCGAGTCTAATGGCCGTAAGGTGGATTACTCTACCTTCCTGCAAGAGGTCAATCAGGACCAGGTTCGCGAAGCGCGTATCAACGGACGTGAGATCAACGTTACCAAGAAAGATAGTAACCGTTACACGACTTACATTCCGATTAATGATCCGAAGCTGCTTGATAACCTGCTGACTAAAAACGTCAAGGTTGTTGGCGAACCACCTGAAGAGCCAAGCCTGCTGGCTTCTATCTTCATCTCTTGGTTCCCGATGCTGTTGCTGATCGGCGTCTGGATCTTCTTCATGCGTCAGATGCAGGGCGGCGGTGGCAAAGGCGCCATGTCGTTCGGTAAGAGCAAGGCGCGTATGCTGACGGAAGATCAGATCAAAACCACGTTTGCTGACGTTGCGGGTTGTGACGAAGCGAAAGAAGAAGTGGCGGAACTGGTTGAATACCTGCGTGAACCGAGCCGTTTCCAGAAGCTGGGCGGTAAAATTCCGAAAGGCGTCCTGATGGTCGGCCCGCCGGGTACCGGTAAAACCCTGCTGGCAAAAGCCATTGCGGGTGAAGCGAAGGTGCCATTCTTTACGATTTCCGGTTCTGACTTTGTGGAAATGTTCGTGGGTGTCGGCGCATCTCGTGTGCGTGACATGTTCGAACAAGCCAAGAAAGCGGCACCGTGCATTATCTTCATCGATGAAATCGACGCCGTAGGTCGCCAGCGTGGCGCTGGTCTGGGCGGTGGTCACGATGAACGTGAGCAGACGTTGAACCAGATGCTGGTTGAGATGGACGGCTTCGAAGGTAACGAAGGTATCATCGTTATCGCCGCAACTAACCGTCCGGACGTCCTTGACCCGGCGCTGCTGCGTCCTGGCCGTTTTGACCGTCAGGTGGTGGTAGGCCTGCCGGATGTTCGCGGTCGTGAGCAGATTCTGAAGGTGCATATGCGTCGCGTACCGTTAGCGACGGACATTGATGCGGCGATCATTGCGCGCGGTACGCCGGGCTTCTCCGGTGCGGACCTGGCGAACCTGGTCAACGAAGCGGCGCTGTTTGCCGCACGCGGCAACAAGCGCGTAGTGTCGATGGTTGAGTTCGAGAAAGCGAAAGACAAAATCATGATGGGCGCCGAACGTCGCTCCATGGTGATGACGGAAGCGCAGAAAGAGTCGACCGCGTACCACGAAGCGGGCCACGCGATTATCGGTCGCCTGGTGCCGGAACACGATCCGGTGCACAAAGTGACGATTATCCCGCGTGGTCGTGCGCTGGGCGTGACCTTCTTCTTGCCTGAAGGCGACGCGATCAGCGCCAGCCGTCAGAAGCTGGAAAGCCAAATCAGCACGCTGTACGGCGGCCGTCTGGCGGAAGAGATTATCTACGGCGTTGAGCATGTTTCTACCGGCGCGTCGAACGACATTAAAGTCGCGACTAACCTGGCGCGTAACATGGTCACCCAGTGGGGCTTCTCGGAGAAACTCGGTCCGTTGCTGTACGCGGAAGAAGAGGGCGAAGTGTTCCTCGGCCGTAGCGTCGCAAAAGCGAAACATATGTCTGATGAAACTGCGCGTATCATCGACCAGGAAGTGAAAGCGCTGATTGAACGTAACTACAATCGCGCTCGTCAGATCCTGACTGACAATATGGATATTCTGCACGCGATGAAAGATGCGCTGATGAAATATGAAACCATCGATGCGCCGCAGATTGATGACCTGATGGCGCGTCGTGAAGTGCGTCCGCCTGCGGGCTGGGAAGATCCAAACGGCACCAATAACTCTGACAGCAATGGTACGCCTCAGGCGCCGCGTCCGGTTGATGAACCACGCACGCCGAACCCGGGCAACACGATGTCAGAGCAGCTGGGCGACAAATAAGCATTTGTTTTACAACATTATGTTTAGCGCTCACCGAAACCCTGGGGCTTGCCCCGGGGTTTTTCTTTTTTTAACTCACCATAAATAAAACAGGGATTTTGACCATGAAACTCTTCGCTCAGGGCGCCACGCTCGATCTCACTCATCCGCATGTTATGGGGATCCTGAACGTAACGCCGGATTCGTTCTCCGACGGCGGCGCGCATAACACGCTGATTGAGGCGGTGAAACATGCGAATTTAATGGTGAATACCGGGGCGACAATTATTGATGTGGGGGGGGAATCAACGCGACCAGGCGCGGCAGAAGTGAGCGTGGAAGAAGAGCTGGATCGCGTTATTCCGGTACTGGAAGCAATCGCGCAACGTTTTGAAGTGTGGATTTCTGTGGATACCTCTAAACCCGAGGTGATCCGTGAAGCGGCAAGGGCGGGCGCGCATATTATCAATGATGTCCGTTCACTCTCCGAACCCGGCGCGTTGGAAGCGGCAGCGGAAACCGGCTTGCCGGTCAGTCTTATGCACATGCAGGGCAACCCCAAAACCATGCAGGAGGCGCCGAAATATGACGATGTCTTTGCCGAGGTGAATCGCTACTTTATTGAGCAAATAGCACGTTGTGAGAAGGCCGGCATCGCAAAAGAGAAATTGTTGCTCGACCCAGGATTCGGTTTCGGTAAAAATCTCTCTCACAATTATACCTTACTGGCGCGACTGGGTGAGTTTCATCATTTTAACCTGCCGCTGCTGGTGGGCATGTCACGTAAAACGATGGTTGGTCAGTTACTTAACGTGGGACCATCAGACCGTCTGAACGGTAGCCTTGCGTGCGCGGTAATTGCTGCGATGCAGGGCGCGCAGATCATTCGCGTCCATGACGTCAAAGAAACCGTAGAGGCGATGCGGGTGGTGGAAGCCACTCTGTCTGCAAAGGGAAACAAACGCTATGAGTAATCGTAAATATTTCGGTACCGATGGGATTCGCGGACGTGTAGGCAATGCCCCCATTACACCTGATTTCGTGCTTAAACTGGGTTGGGCTGCCGGAAAAGTGCTGGCGCGTCATGGTTCGCGTAAAATCATTATCGGTAAAGATACGCGTATTTCCGGCTATATGCTGGAATCCGCGCTGGAGGCAGGCCTTGCCGCTGCGGGGCTGTCGGCCTCGTTTACCGGACCTATGCCAACGCCAGCCGTCGCCTATCTGACGCGGACTTTCCGCGCGGAGGCGGGTATCGTTATCTCGGCTTCCCATAACCCGTTCTATGATAACGGCATTAAATTCTTCTCTATCGACGGTACGAAACTGCCTGACGATGTGGAAGAAGCCATCGAAGCCGAAATGGAAAAAGAGATCACCTGCGTAGACTCCGCCGAGCTGGGGAAAGCCAGCCGCATCGTCGACGCCGCCGGACGCTATATTGAGTTCTGTAAAGGCACCTTCCCGAACGAACTGAGCCTCAACGGCCTGAAAGTGGTTGTGGATTGCGCCAACGGCGCTACCTACCACATCGCTCCGAATGTGCTGCGCGAGCTGGGCGCGACCGTGATCGCCATCGGCTGTGAGCCAAACGGCGTCAACATTAATGAAGAAGTGGGCGCGACCGACGTGCGCGCGTTGCAGGCGCGCGTGTTGGCGGAGAAGGCGGACCTCGGCATCGCGCTTGACGGCGACGGCGACCGGGTCATCATGGTTGACCATGAAGGCAATAAAGTCGATGGCGATCAGATCATGTATATCATCGCGCGCGAAGGGCTGCGCCAGGGGCAACTGCGCGGCGGCGCGGTGGGGACGCTGATGAGCAATATGGGGCTGGAGCTGGCGCTCAAGCAGCTTGGCATTCCGTTTGCCCGGGCGAAAGTGGGCGACCGCTATGTGCTGGAAAAATTGCAGGAAAAAGGCTGGCGCATCGGCGCGGAAAACTCTGGTCACGTTATTCTGCTGGATAAAACGACCACTGGCGACGGTATTGTGGCGGGGCTACAAGTTCTGGCGGCGATGGTGCGTAATCATATGAGTCTGCACGATCTGTGCAGCGGAATGAAAATGTTCCCGCAGATTCTGGTTAACGTGCGTTACACCGCTGGTAGCGGCGATCCGCTGGAAAATGAAGCGGTGAAAGCGGTAACGGCGGACGTAGAAGCCACGCTCGGCAATCGTGGGCGGGTACTGCTACGTAAATCCGGTACCGAACCGCTGATTCGCGTGATGGTTGAAGGCGAGGATGAAGCGCAGGTTACGGCTTTCGCCCATCGTATCGCGGATGCGGTAAAAGCCGTTTAAGCGTTTAAGTGACTAAAAAGGCGGCGGTTGCCGCCTTACTGCCCGCAAAAAACAACGCTTTTGCTGTTTTTTTCCGCAGTTGATACAATGCGCTTAAATTGCCCTTGCGAAGGTCATTCGCTTTGGTTAGTATTCACACCCGCTTCAGTGGGAAACAGTAAAAATCCCGCTTTATTGGTAGAAGCATTGGTACGCGGCAACTCCGCAAGGAACAGGTTGATTATGTACGAAGCTCTTTTAGTTGTTTTCCTTATTGTGGCAATTGGCCTTGTAGGTCTGATCATGCTGCAGCAAGGTAAAGGCGCTGATATGGGAGCCTCCTTCGGAGCAGGCGCTTCCGCTACGCTATTTGGTTCAAGTGGTTCTGGTAACTTCATGACTCGAATGACGGCGGTATTGGCGACGCTGTTCTTCATCATCAGTCTGGTGTTGGGTAATATCAATAGCAACAAAACCAATAAAGGAAGCGAGTGGGAAAATCTGAGCGCGCCGGCGAAAACCGAGCAGACTCAACCTGCTGCACCGGCCCAGCCGACCAGCGATATCCCGCGCTAATAGCAGTATCCGTGCCGAGGTGGTGGAATTGGTAGACACGCTACCTTGAGGTGGTAGTGCCTAATAGGGCTTACGGGTTCAAGTCCCGTCCTCGGTACCAATATTCCGAAAGAAAGACGCTGAAAAGCGTCTTTTTTTTCGTCTGTTATTTGTGATTTTCTGTAGGTCGGATAAGGCGTTTACGCCGCCATCCGACATTATTACAACGCCTGATGACGCTACGTTTATCAGGCCTATAGACACCTTATATTCCGCGCATAAAAAAGGCCGCTTTCGCGGCCTTAGAATGATAAATGTTTACTTCGCTTTGTTTTCCAGATTCTCAACCTGCGGCAGACCGGTCGCGGAAGAGGCGGTTAACAGACCCGCTTTCGCGTAGCCGAACAGTTTCTCGCGGGTATCAGTAATGTCCAGATTACGCATGGTCAACTGACCGATACGATCGTCTGGCGAGAACACGGACTCGCCTTTCTCCATGGTCAGACGCTCAGCCTTATAGGTCAGGTTGTCTGACACGGTGTTCAGGATGGAGTAGTCGTTGCCGCGACGCAGCTCCAACGTCACTTCACCGGTAATCTGGCTGGCGACCCAACGTTGCAGGCCGTCACGCAGCATCAGCGCCTGAGAGTCGAACCAGCGACCCTGATACAGCAGTTTACCCAACTGACGACCATGAGAATGATACTGTTCAATGGTGTCTTCGTTGTGAATACCGGTCAACAGACGCTCGTAAGCGATGTGCAGCAGTGCCATTCCGGGGGCTTCATAAATACCGCGGCTTTTCGCTTCAATGATACGGTTTTCGATCTGGTCGCTCATGCCCAGGCCGTGACGTCCGCCGATGCGGTTCGCTTCCAGCATCATCTCAACATCATCGCTGAAGGTTTTACCGTTCAGCGCCACTGGATGTCCCTGTTCGAAACGGACGGTCACCTCTTCTGCCGGGATCTTCACGCTTTCGTCCCAGAACTTCACGCCCATAATCGGGTTGACGATCTTGACGCTGGAGTTAAGAAACTCCAGATCTTTCGCTTCGTGCGTCGCGCCGAGCATGTTGGAGTCGGTGGAGTAGGCTTTTTCGACTGACATCTTATAGTCGAAACCGCAGGCAATCATAAATTCAGACATCTCATGACGGCCGCCCAGCTCATCGATAAAGTCGGTATCCAGCCACGGTTTGTAAATCTGCAGCTCGGCGTTGGTCAGCAGGCCGTAACGATAGAAACGTTCAATATCGTTGCCTTTATAGGTGCTGCCGTCGCCCCAGATATTCACGCCGTCTTCTTTCATTGCGGCGACCAGCATCGTGCCGGTCACGGCACGGCCCAGCGGCGTGGTATTGAAATAGGTCAGTCCGCCAGTCGTATTATGGAAAGCGCCGCACTGAATCGCTGCGATCCCTTCTGCAACCAACTGCTTGCGGCAATCAATCAGGCGGGCATTCTCTGCGCCATACTCCATTGCGCGACGAGGAATGGCGTCATAGTCATCCTCATCCGGTTGTCCCAGATTCGCAGTATAGGCATATGGGACAGCTCCTTTTTGTCGCATCCACAGCAGCGCGGCGCTAGTGTCCAGACCGCCGGAAAAAGCGATACCAATACGTTGACCTGCTGGAAGATGCTTAAGAATCGTCGTCATAGAATAGAACCCTGCTTGATTGACTGATAATGAGATCGGTTTCTGCTTTAGTGCATTTTTATGCAAAATAAATGAGTTTTCATTTAATCATCTTTTAGCAGAGACAGGAAGCATTTAGTGAAGGTTTACTGAAATAACGTTGTGAAATGCGTGTATAAGCAGGAGAGGTGGGATGAGTATAACGAAGAGTGATATTCATTCATCTGCATATTGGGAATAGGGTTGACATAACTCATGCCTGGTCACTATACTGTGCGCAGATTTTACGTCCCGTCCTCGGTACCAAATCCCAGCAGTATTTGCAAATTTTGCCCAAAACGAGTAGAATTTGCCACGTTTCAGGCGCGGGGTGGAGCAGCCTGGTAGCTCGTCGGGCTCATAACCCGAAGGTCGTCGGTTCAAATCCGGCCCCCGCAACCACTTTCCCTTAGAGTTCTTTTTCAAATATACTGTGAAGATTATGTCCTTCGTAGCTGGATTTGAAAAAAATTCTTTCGGAAGGTACACCAGACCGCCGTTGCGGTTATAGGGTTCAGTTATCTAAAGCCCCGATTTATCGGGGTTTTTTGTTATCTGACTACAGAATAACTGGGCTTTAGGCCCTTTTTTTATGTCTTGGGGGTGGGCTTGTCCACATTAGAGCAAAAATTAACAGAGATGATTACAGCGCCAGTTGAAGCCTTAGGCTACGAGCTGGTCGGCATCGAATTTATTCGCGGTCGCACATCCACACTGCGCATCTATATTGATAGTGAAGATGGCATCAATGTTGATGATTGTGCTGATGTGAGCCACCAGGTAAGCGCGGTGCTGGACGTTGAAGATCCTATCTCCGTGGCTTACAACCTTGAAGTCTCGTCACCGGGTCTCGACCGTCCTATGTTCACTGCCGATCATTATGCGCGTTTCCAGGGTGAAGAGGTCGCGCTGGTTCTTCGCATGGCGGTACAGAACCGTCGCAAGTGGCAGGGCATTATCAAAGCGGTGGACGGTGAAATGATTACCGTCACAGTCGAAGGCAAAGATGAAGTGTTCGCGCTGAGTAATATCCAGAAGGCGAACCTGGTTCCCCACTTTTAACAGTCTGGATGAGGTGAAAAGCCCGCGATGAACAAAGAAATTTTGGCTGTTGTTGAAGCCGTCTCCAACGAAAAAGCGCTGCCACGCGAAAAAATTTTTGAAGCGCTGGAAAGTGCGCTGGCGACAGCAACAAAGAAAAAATATGAGCAGGAGATCGATGTTCGTGTAGAAATCGATCGTAAAAGCGGTGATTTTGATACTTTCCGCCGTTGGTTGATCGTTGAAGAAGTGACCATGCCGACGAAGGAAATTACGCTGGAAGCGGCGCGCTTTGAAGACGAAAGCCTGAATGTCGGCGACTATGTTGAAGATCAGATTGAATCTGTCACCTTTGACCGTATCACCACGCAGACTGCGAAACAGGTTATCGTGCAGAAAGTCCGTGAAGCTGAACGCGCGATGGTTGTCGATCAGTTCCGCGACCAGGAAGGCGAAATCGTCACTGGCGTGGTGAAGAAAGTGAACCGCGACAATATCTCTTTGGAAATTAAATCCGAAGGGATGGCCGGTAACGCTGAAGCGGTGATTCTGCGTGAAGATATGCTGCCGCGCGAAAACTTCCGCCCTGGCGACCGTATTCGCGGCGTGCTGTATGCTGTTCGCCCGGAAGCGCGTGGCGCGCAGCTGTTCGTCACCCGTTCCAAGCCGGAAATGCTGATCGAGCTGTTCCGCATCGAAGTGCCGGAAATCGGCGAAGAAGTGATTGAAATTAAAGCGGCGGCTCGCGATCCGGGTTCTCGTGCGAAAATCGCAGTGAAAACCAACGATAAGCGTATCGATCCGGTCGGCGCTTGCGTGGGGATGCGCGGCGCGCGCGTTCAGGCGGTCTCTACCGAACTGGGCGGTGAGCGTATCGATATCGTGCTGTGGGATGATAACCCGGCGCAGTTCGTCATTAATGCGATGGCGCCGGCAGATGTCGCGTCTATCGTGGTGGACGAAGATAAACATACCATGGATATCGCCGTTGAAGCCGGTAATCTGGCGCAGGCGATCGGACGTAATGGTCAGAACGTCCACTTGGCTTCGCAATTGAGCGGCTGGGAACTCAACGTAATGACCGTTGATGACTTGCAGGCTAAACATCAGGCTGAAGCACATGCCGCTATCGAGATCTTTACTAAATATCTTGATATTGATGAAGAGTTCGCGACCGTTCTGGTAGAAGAAGGTTTCTCCACGCTCGAAGAACTGGCCTATGTGCCAATGAAAGAACTGCTGGAAATTGACGGCCTTGATGAGCCGACCGTTGAAGCACTGCGCGAGCGTGCTAAAAACGCACTGGCCACTCTGGCGCAGGACCAGGAAGCAAGCCTAGGTGATAACAAACCGGCTGACGATCTGCTGAATCTGGAAGGATTAGATCGCGATATGGCTTTCAAACTGGCGGCTCGTGGTGTTTGTACGCTGGAAGATCTCGCCGACCAGGGCATTGATGATCTGGCTGATATCGAAGGGTTGACCGACGAAAAAGCCGGTGAGCTGATTATGGCTGCCCGTAATATTTGCTGGTTCGGCGACGAAGCGTAATAAACTGTAGCAGGAAGGAACAGCATGACAGATTTAACCCTAAAAGCGCTGGCCGCAGAGAGACAGGTTTCCGTGGATCGCCTGGTACAGCAGTTTGCTGATGCAGGTATCCGGAAATCTGCTGACGACTCTGTGTCCGCACAAGAAAAACAGACTTTACTGGCGCACCTGAACCGCGAAGCGGTTTCTGGCCCCGATAAATTGACGCTGCAGCGTAAAACGCGCAGCACCCTGAATATTCCTGGTACCGGTGGAAAAAGTAAATCGGTACAAATCGAAGTCCGCAAGAAGCGCACCTTTGTGAAACGCGATCCGCAAGAGGCTGAACGCCTGGCCGCGGAAGAGCAGGCGCAGCGTGAAGCGGAAGAGCAAGCCCGTCGTGAGGCAGAAGAACAGGCCAAACGCGAGGCGCAACAAAAAGCTGAACGCGAGGCCGCAGAACAAGCTAAGCGTGAAGCCGCTGAAAAAGCGAAACGTGAAGCTGCGGAAAAAGACAAAGTGAGCAATCAACAGACTGACGATATGACCAAAACCGCCCAGGCCGAAAAAGCCCGCCGTGAGAATGAAGCTGCAGAGCTGAAGCGTAAAGCGGAAGAAGAAGCACGTCGCAAACTCGAAGAAGAAGCGCGTCGTGTAGCAGAAGAAGCTCGCCGCATGGCGGAAGAAAACAAATGGACCGCAACGCCTGAGCCAGTAGAAGACACCAGTGACTATCATGTCACCACTTCTCAGCACGCGCGCCAGGCCGAAGACGAAAACGATCGTGAAGTAGAAGGTGGTCGTGGTCGTGGCCGTAATGCAAAAGCGGCGCGTCCGGCGAAAAAAGGCAAACATGCCGAATCCAAAGCCGATCGCGAAGAAGCGCGTGCTGCGGTTCGCGGCGGTAAAGGCGGCAAGCGTAAAGGGTCTTCTTTACAGCAAGGCTTCCAGAAGCCCGCTCAGGCCGTTAACCGTGACGTGGTGATCGGTGAAACCATCACCGTCGGCGAACTGGCGAACAAGATGGCGGTGAAAGGTTCTCAGGTCATCAAAGCGATGATGAAGCTGGGCGCCATGGCCACCATCAACCAGGTCATCGACCAGGAAACCGCACAGCTGGTTGCCGAAGAGATGGGCCACAAAGTTATCCTGCGTCGTGAAAACGAACTGGAAGAAGCGGTAATGAGCGACCGTGATACCGGCGCTGCGGCTGAACCGCGCGCACCGGTTGTGACCATCATGGGCCACGTTGACCACGGTAAAACCTCTCTGCTGGACTACATTCGTTCCACGAAAGTGGCCTCTGGCGAAGCGGGTGGCATTACCCAGCACATCGGTGCTTACCACGTTGAAACTGACAACGGGATGATCACCTTCCTGGACACCCCGGGCCACGCCGCGTTTACCTCCATGCGTGCTCGTGGTGCTCAGGCAACGGATATCGTGGTTCTGGTTGTTGCAGCAGACGACGGCGTGATGCCGCAGACTATCGAAGCTATCCAGCACGCGAAAGCGGCAGGTGTGCCGGTCGTGGTTGCGGTGAACAAAATCGATAAGCCGGAAGCGGATCCGGATCGTGTGAAGAACGAACTGTCCCAGTACGGCATTCTGCCGGAAGAGTGGGGCGGCGAGAGCCAGTTCGTTCACGTGTCTGCGAAAGCGGGCACCGGTATCGACGAACTGCTTGACGCTATCCTGCTGCAGGCCGAAGTTCTGGAACTGAAAGCGGTTCGTAAAGGTATGGCGAGCGGCGCGGTGATCGAATCCTTCCTGGATAAAGGTCGTGGTCCGGTGGCTACCGTTCTGGTACGCGAAGGTACGCTGCATAAGGGCGATATCGTGCTGTGTGGCTTCGAATACGGCCGCGTGCGTGCGATGCGTAACGAACTGGGTCAGGAAGTGCTGGAAGCGGGTCCGTCCATTCCGGTGGAAATCCTCGGCCTGTCCGGCGTTCCGGCTGCCGGTGACGAAGTGACCGTGGTTCGCGACGAGAAGAAAGCGCGTGAAGTTGCTCTGTATCGTCAGGGTAAATTCCGTGAAGTTAAACTGGCTCGTCAGCAGAAATCTAAACTCGAGAACATGTTCGTCAACATGACCGAAGGCGAAGTTCACGAAGTGAACATCGTGCTGAAGGCTGACGTACAGGGTTCCGTGGAAGCGATCTCCGACTCCTTGCTGAAACTGTCTACCGACGAAGTGAAAGTGAAGATCATCGGTTCTGGCGTAGGTGGTATCACCGAAACCGACGCGACCCTGGCTGCGGCGTCCAACGCGATTCTGGTGGGCTTCAACGTTCGTGCTGATGCTTCTGCGCGTAAAGTGATTGAATCCGAAAGTCTGGATCTGCGTTACTACTCCGTCATCTATAACTTGATCGACGAAGTGAAAGCGGCGATGAGCGGCATGCTGTCTCCGGAACTGAAACAGCAGATCATCGGTCTGGCTGAAGTGCGCGATGTGTTCAAATCGCCGAAATTCGGCGCGATCGCGGGCTGTATGGTTACCGAAGGTACAATTAAACGCCATAATCCAATCCGCGTACTGCGCGACAACGTGGTTATCTATGAAGGCGAGCTGGAATCCCTGCGCCGCTTCAAAGATGACGTTAACGAAGTCCGTAACGGCATGGAATGTGGTATCGGCGTGAAGAACTACAACGACGTTCGCGTTGGCGATATGATTGAAGTGTTCGAGATTATCGAGATCCAACGTACCATCGCTTAATCTTCGTCGTCTTTTGGGCCGCAACGGCGTTGGCTGCGCTCGCTCACCCCGGTCACATAGTTATCTATGCTCCCGGGGATTTACGAGCTTGCCGCCTTGTTGCAATCCAAAATCCTTAGAAGATGATTAGGCGTAGGCCGGGTAAGCGAAGCGCCACCCGGCAAGAAATTTAAAAAGGGGCTTATGGCCCCTTTTTTGTCTTTATTCTGGAGAATTTATTATGGCGAAAGAATTTGGTCGCCCGCAGCGCGTAGCGCAAGAGATGCAGAAAGAGATCGCGCTCATCCTGCAACGCGAAATCAAAGATCCACGTGTAGGTATGATGACCACCGTATCGGGTGTTGAAATGTCCCGCGATCTGGCATACGCCAAAGTATTCGTGACGTTCCTCAACGATCAGGACGAAGCGGCTGTGAAAAACGGCATTAAGGCCCTGCAGGAAGCGTCTGGTTTCATCCGCAGCTTGCTGGGTAAAGCGATGCGTCTGCGCATCGTGCCGGAACTAACCTTCTTCTACGATAACTCGCTGGTGGAAGGGATGCGTATGTCCAACCTGGTGACTAACGTGGTGAAACATGACGAAGAACGTCGTGTGAACCCGGACGACAGCAAGGAGGACTGATGAGTCGTCCTCGTCGTCGTGGCCGCGACATTCACGGCGTTCTGTTGCTGGATAAGCCGCAGGGTATGTCCAGCAATGACGTGCTGCAGAAAGTTAAGCGCATCTACAATGCCAACCGCGCCGGGCATACCGGCGCGCTGGACCCGCTGGCGACCGGCATGTTGCCGATTTGCCTCGGCGAAGCGACAAAATTTTCGCAGTACTTGCTGGATTCTGACAAACGCTATCGTGTTATTGCCCGTCTGGGGCAGCGCACAGATACCTCTGACGCCGATGGTCAAATCGTGCAGGAGCGTCCGGTGACTTTCAGCGCTGAGCAGCTTGCGAGCGCGCTGGAGACCTTTCGTGGGGATATCGAACAGATTCCCTCGATGTATTCGGCGCTGAAGTATCAGGGCAGGAAGCTGTACGAATATGCCCGCCAGGGTATCGAAGTGCCGCGCGAAGCCCGCCCGATTACCGTCTATGAGCTGCTGTTTATTCGCCATGAAGGTAACGAGCTGGAGCTGGAAGTTCATTGCTCCAAAGGCACCTATATTCGCACTATTATTGATGATTTAGGTGAGAAACTGGGCTGTGGCGCGCACGTAACGTACCTGCGTCGTCTGACGGTCAGCAAGTATCCGGTGGATCGTATGGTGACGCTGGAGCACTTGCAGACGCTGGTAGCACAGGCGGAACAGCAGGGCGTTCCGGCGGCGCAGTTGCTCGATCCATTATTGATGCCAATGGATAGTCCGGCTTCGGACTATCCTGTTGTTAATCTGCCGTTAACATCTTCGGTATACTTCAAAAATGGCAACCCGGTTCGTACCACGGGCGCGCCGTTGAAGGGACTGGTTCGTGTGACGGAAGGTGAAGACGATAAATTTATCGGTATGGGCGAAATTGACGACGAAGGCCGTGTCGCGCCTCGTCGGCTGGTAGTAGAGTACCCGGCGTAATGTCGCTTCGTCTTGCGATAAGAGAGCGCTGCGAGTAGAATACCGCCGCTTAACGTCGCGTAAATTATTTAACAGTTTACGCGGCGTACACTGGGATCGCTGAATTAGAGATCGGCGTCCTCTCATTCTTAAATACTTTGGAGTTTTAAAATGTCTCTAAGTACTGAAGCTACAGCTAAAATCGTTTCTGAGTTCGGTCGTGACGCAAACGACACCGGTTCTACCGATGTTCAGGTTGCTCTGTTGACTGCACAGATTAACCACCTGCAGGGTCACTTTGCAGAGCATAAAAAAGATCACCACAGCCGTCGTGGTCTGCTGCGTATGGTTTCTCAGCGTCGTAAACTGCTCGACTACCTGAAACGTAAAGATGTTGCACGCTACACCGCGCTGATTGAGCGTCTGGGTCTGCGTCGCTAATTCTTTCGAGTTTCAGAAAGAGGGGGCCTTCATGGCCCCTTTTTTCCAGCAGATGGCAGCAATTCGCTGGAAACTAATGTATTGTTGCTATGAATGATCTTCCGTTGCAGAGGTTCGCGCGGCTAATGAGAGGCTTTACCCATATCAGGGTTAGGGTTGTCATTAGTCGCGAGGATGCGCAGAAGATCGGGTATTAACGACGGCGCGTATTGTGCCGTCAAAAATTGGAAAGGATATTATTTTGCTTAATCCGATCGTTCGTGAATTCCAGTACGGCCAGCATACCGTTACGCTGGAAACTGGCATGATGGCGCGTCAGGCCACTGCCGCTGTTATGGTAAGCATGGATGACACCGCCGTATTCGTTACCGTTGTCGGCCAGAAAAAAGCCAAGCCAGGCCAGGACTTCTTCCCACTGACCGTTAACTATCAGGAGCGTACCTACGCTGCTGGTCGTATCCCGGGCAGCTTCTTCCGTCGTGAAGGCCGTCCAAGCGAAGGCGAAACCCTGATCGCGCGTCTGATTGACCGCCCGGTTCGTCCGCTGTTCCCGGAAGGTTTCGTTAACGAAGTGCAGGTTATTGCGACCGTCGTTTCCGTTAACCCGCAGGTTAACCCGGATATCGTGGCGATGATCGGCGCATCCGCTGCGCTGTCGCTGTCCGGCATTCCGTTCAACGGCCCAATCGGCGCGGCGCGCGTAGGTTACATCAATGACCAGTACGTACTGAACCCGACCCAGGACGAGCTGAAAGAAAGCAAGCTGGACCTGGTGGTTGCCGGTACCGAAGCGGCTGTGCTGATGGTGGAATCCGAAGCTGAACTGCTGAGCGAAGACACTATGCTGGGCGCGGTGGTATTCGGTCACGAGCAGCAGCAGGTTGTTATCCAGGCGATCAACGATCTGGTGAAAGAAGCCGGTAAACCGCGTTGGGACTGGCAGCCGGAAGCCGTCAACGACGCGTTGAACGCGCGTGTTGCTGCGCTGGCTGAATCTCGTCTGAGCGACGCGTACCGCATCACCGATAAACAAGAGCGCTATGCTCAGGTTGACGTAATCAAATCCGAAACCATCGAGCAGCTTATTGCAGAAGATGAAACTCTGGATGCTAACGAGCTGGGTGAAATCCTGCACGCCATCGAGAAAAACGTGGTACGTAGCCGCGTACTGGCAGGCGAGCCGCGTATTGATGGCCGTGAAAAAGACATGATCCGTGGTCTGGACGTGCGCACTGGCGTACTGCCGCGAACTCACGGTTCCGCTCTGTTTACCCGTGGTGAAACGCAGGCGCTGGTTACCGCGACTCTGGGTACTGCCCGTGACGCGCAGGTGCTTGATGAACTGATGGGCGAGCGCACTGACAGCTTCCTGTTCCACTACAACTTCCCTCCGTACTCCGTAGGCGAAACCGGCATGGTCGGTTCTCCGAAGCGTCGTGAAATTGGTCACGGTCGTCTGGCGAAGCGCGGCGTGCTGGCAGTGATGCCGGACATGGATAAATTCCCGTACACCGTTCGCGTGGTGTCTGAAATCACCGAATCCAACGGTTCTTCTTCTATGGCTTCCGTGTGCGGCGCTTCTCTGGCGCTGATGGACGCTGGCGTGCCAATTAAAGCCGCCGTAGCAGGTATCGCTATGGGTCTGGTGAAAGAAGGCGACAACTACGTTGTACTGTCTGACATTCTGGGCGACGAAGATCACCTGGGCGATATGGACTTCAAAGTGGCGGGTTCCCGCGACGGTATCTCTGCGCTGCAGATGGATATCAAAATTGAAGGTATCACCAAAGAGATCATGCAGGTTGCGTTGAACCAGGCTAAAGGTGCGCGTCTGCACATCCTGGGCGTGATGGAACAGGCGATCAACGCGCCGCGCGGCGATATCTCTGAATTTGCGCCGCGTATCCATACCATCAAGATCAGCACGGACAAGATCAAAGACGTGATCGGTAAAGGCGGTTCTGTGATCCGCGCGCTGACTGAAGAGACCGGCACCACCATCGAAATTGAAGATGACGGTACTGTGAAGATCGCGGCGACCGACGGTGAAAAAGCGAAATACGCTATCCGTCGTATCGAAGAGATCACCGCAGAGATCGAAGTCGGCCGTATCTACAATAGTAAAGTGACCCGTATCGTTGACTTTGGCGCGTTTGTTGCCATCGGCGGCGGTAAAGAAGGTCTGGTTCACATCTCTCAAATCGCGGATAAGCGTGTAGAGAAAGTGACCGATTATCTGCAGATGGGTCAGGAAGTCCCGGTTAAGGTTCTGGAAGTTGACCGCCAGGGCCGTGTACGTCTGAGCATTAAAGAAGCAACCGAGCAGTCTCAACCTGCGGCTGCGCCGGAAGCTCCGGCGAGCGAACAGGCCGAGTAAGGTAGCCTTTTGCCCTCCGCAGTGCGGGGGGCTTTAGACCTGGCTGGACGCCTTGTTGAGCCACCGGGGAACAGGACGTTCATTCAATCGTTGTCTTCGGGAGTGGGAAATGAAGCCTTTTTTGCGCTGGTGTTTCGTTGCGACAGCACTTACGCTTGCAGGATGCAGTAATTCCGCCTGGCGTAAAAGTGAAGTCCTCGCAGTACCATTGCAACCGACTTTACAGCAGGAAGTGATTCTGGCGCGTATGGAACAGATTCTTGCCAGTCGGGCTTTAACCGATGACGAACGCGCACAGCTTTTATATGAGCGCGGAGTGTTGTATGATAGTCTTGGTTTGAGGGCATTAGCGCGAAATGATTTTTCACAAGCGCTGGCAATCAGACCGGATATGCCTGAAGTATTCAATTACTTAGGCATTTATTTAACGCAGGCAGGCAATTTTGATGCTGCCTATGAAGCGTTTGATTCTGTACTAGAGCTTGATCCAACTTACAACTACGCGCACTTAAACCGCGGTATCGCATTGTATTACGGCGGCCGTGATAAGTTAGCGCAAGATGATCTGCTGGCGTTTTATCAAGACGATCCCAATGATCCTTACCGCAGCCTGTGGCTGTATCTTGTTGAGCAGAAGCTTAATGAGAAGCAGGCGAAAGAAGCGTTAAAAGCACGCTTCGAAAAATCGGATAAAGAGCAATGGGGATGGAACATTGTCGAGTTCTACCTGGGCGACATTAGCGAAGCAACGCTGATGGAAAGGCTCAAGGCGGACGCAACGGATAACACCTCGCTCGCTGAGCATCTCAGTGAAACCAACTTCTATTTAGGTAAGTATTACCTAAGTCTGGGGGATTTGGACAGCGCCACGGCTCTGTTCAAACTGGCGGTGGCCAACAACGTTCATAACTTTGTTGAGCACCGATACGCATTGTTGGAATTATCGCTCCTGGGCCAGGACCAAGATGACCTGGCAGAATCGGACCAGCAATAGCTGACGAACATATCAGCCCGTAATCTTTTTGATTGCCATCACCTTCGCGGGTGAGGGCGTTGTTGTTCGTTAATACACCTACTTTGAGCCGGTTCACACTTTTCAATGAAAATTGCAGATCAATTTCATGATGAGTTATGTAGACTGGCCGCCATTAATTTTGAGGCACACGTACTACATGGCTGAATTCGAAACCACTTTTGCAGATCTGGGGCTGAAGGCTCCTATCCTTGAAGCCCTTACCGATCTGGGTTACGAAAAACCATCTCCAATCCAGGCAGAGTGCATTCCGCATCTGCTGGGCGGTCGCGACGTGCTGGGCATGGCCCAGACCGGTAGCGGCAAAACCGCAGCGTTCTCTTTACCGCTGCTCAACAATCTTGATCCTGAGCTGAAGGCACCTCAGATTCTGGTGCTGGCGCCAACCCGCGAACTGGCGGTACAGGTTGCCGAAGCCATGACGGATTTCTCTAAACACATGCGCGGCGTAAACGTGGTTGCCCTGTACGGCGGTCAGCGTTATGACGTGCAGTTACGCGCCCTGCGTCAGGGGCCGCAGATCGTTGTCGGTACGCCGGGACGTCTGCTTGATCACTTAAAACGCGGCACCCTCGACCTCTCTAAACTGAGTGGTCTGGTGCTGGATGAAGCCGACGAAATGCTGCGTATGGGCTTCATCGAAGACGTTGAAACTATTATGGCGCAGATCCCGGAAGGTCATCAAACCGCTCTGTTCTCCGCCACCATGCCGGAAGCGATTCGTCGCATTACCCGCCGCTTTATGAAAGAGCCGCAGGAAGTGCGCATTCAGTCCAGCGTGACTACCCGTCCTGACATCAGCCAGAGCTACTGGACTGTCTGGGGTATGCGTAAAAACGAAGCACTGGTGCGTTTCCTGGAAGCGGAAGACTTTGATGCGGCGATTATCTTCGTACGTACCAAAAACGCGACCCTGGAAGTAGCAGAAGCGCTGGAACGTAACGGCTACAACAGCGCCGCGTTGAATGGCGATATGAACCAGGCGCTGCGTGAGCAGACTCTGGAACGCCTGAAAGATGGTCGTCTGGACATCCTGATCGCCACCGATGTTGCGGCACGTGGTCTGGACGTTGAACGTATCAGCCTGGTGGTGAACTACGATATTCCGATGGACTCCGAGTCCTACGTTCACCGTATCGGTCGTACCGGTCGTGCGGGTCGCGCCGGTCGCGCGCTGCTGTTCGTTGAGAACCGCGAGCGTCGTCTGCTGCGCAACATCGAACGCACCATGAAGCTGACCATTCCAGAAGTGGAACTGCCGAACGCAGAACTGCTGGGTAAACGCCGTCTGGAAAAATTCGCCGCGAAAGTTCAGCAGCAACTGGAAAGCAGCGATCTGGATCAGTACCGTGCGCTGCTGGCGAAAATCCAGCCGTCTGCCGAAGGTGAAGAGCTGGATCTCGAAACGCTGGCCGCCGCACTGCTGAAAATGGCGCAGGGCGAGCGTCCGCTGATTCTGCCGCCGGATGCGCCGATGCGTCCTAAGCGTGAATTCCGTGACCGTGACGACCGTGGTCCGCGCGATCGTAATGACCGTGGCCCGCGTGGCGATCGTGAAGAACGTCCGCGTCGTGAACGTCGTGACGTTGGCGATATGCAGTTATACCGCATTGAAGTGGGCCGTGATGACGGCGTTGAAGTTCGTCATATCGTGGGCGCTATCGCTAACGAAGGCGACATTAGCAGCCGTTACATTGGTAACATTAAGCTGTTCGCGTCTCACTCCACCATCGAGCTGCCGAAAGGTATGCCGGGCGAAGTGCTCCAGCACTTCACGCGTACTCGCATTCTGAACAAGCCGATGAATATGCAGCTGTTGGGTGATGCGGTTCCGCACGCGGGCGGCGAACGTCGCGGCGGTGGTCGTAGCTTCAGTGGCGAACGTCGTGAAGGCGGTCGTAATTTCAGCGGCGAACGTCGTGAAGGTGGTCGTGGTGATGGTCGTCGCTTCAGCGGCGAACGTCGTGAAAGCCGTGGTCCGCGTCGTGATGACTCTACCGGTCGCCGTCGTTTCGGCGGTGATGCGTAACTCACGCTGACCTGCGCATTCACAGCGTAAAGTAAAATATACAGCCCCGATCGTCACAATCGGGGCTTTTTTTATTTCTTTTGTACTCGTGTACTGGTACAGTGCAACGTATTGAGAGATAGTCACACTATAAATGACTGGAGAGAGAGCTGAATGGCAACACTTACCACCACCCAAACGTCACCTTCGCTGCTTGGCGGCGTGGTGATTATCGGCGGCACCATCATTGGCGCGGGGATGTTCTCCCTGCCGGTGGTCATGTCCGGGGCGTGGTTCTTCTGGTCGATGGCGGCGCTGGTCTTTACCTGGTTTTGTATGCTGCACTCCGGGCTGATGATCCTCGAAGCTAACCTTAACTACCGCATTGGTTCGAGTTTCGACACCATCACCAAAGATCTGTTGGGGAAAGGCTGGAACGTGGTAAATGGCATCTCTATTGCCTTTGTGCTCTACATCCTGACTTACGCCTATATCTCGGCGAGCGGCTCAATTCTGCATCATACCTTTGCTGAGATGTCGCTGAACGTTCCGGCGCGAGCGGCAGGTTTTGCCTTTGCGCTGCTGGTGGCGTTTGTCGTGTGGCTGAGTACGAAGGCGGTCAGCCGGATGACGGCGATTGTGCTGGGCGCGAAAGTGATTACTTTCTTCCTGACCTTCGGCAGCCTGTTAGGGCACGTTCAGCCGACCACGTTGTTTAACGTGGCTGAAAGCCACGCGTCATATACGCCGTACCTGCTGATGACGCTGCCATTTTGTCTGGCCTCTTTTGGTTATCACGGTAACGTACCGAGCCTGATGAAATATTACGGCAAAGATCCGCGCACCATCGTGAAATGCCTGATTTATGGGACGTTACTGGCGCTGGCGCTCTATTCCGTCTGGCTGCTGGGGACGATGGGCAACATCCCACGTCCGGAATTTATCGGCATTGCGCAGAAAGGCGGCAATATTGATGTGCTGGTACAGGCGTTGAGCGGCGTGCTGAACAGCCGCAGCCTGGATCTGCTGCTGGTGGTGTTCTCTAACTTTGCGGTCGCCAGTTCCTTCCTTGGCGTGACGCTGGGGCTGTTTGACTATCTGGCGGATCTGTTTGGTTTTGATGACTCGGCAATGGGACGTTTTAAAACGGCGCTGCTGACTTTCCTGCCGCCGATGATTGGTGGCCTGCTGTACCCGAACGGTTTTCTGTACGCCATTGGCTATGCAGGTTTAGCTGCAACTATCTGGGCGGCCATTGTGCCTGCGCTGTTGGCGCGCAAATCTCGCGAACGTTTCGGCAGCCCAAAATTTCGCGTCTGGGGCGGTAAACCGATGATTGCCCTGATTCTGGTCTTCGGTGTCGGCAACGCGGTTATCCATATTCTGTCGAGCTTTAATTTGCTGCCGGTGTACCAGTAACGTTATTGTGCCGGATGGCGGTTGCACCTTATCCGGCCTACTTGATGCTGTAGGCCCGGTAAGCGAAGCGCCACCGGGCAAAACAATGCGCTACCCCAACAATTCCTGCTTCACATCCATCGCTAAATCAAACGAATGCAGGCGTGCCTGGTGGTCGAAAATCTGCCCGTTTACCATAATTTCATCCGCCTGGGTTTCCCGCAGAATGGACACCAGCCCGTGGCGGACTTTCGCTTTATCGCCGACCAGCGACATACTCAGCGCCTGCTGCACGCCATACTGCTCGGATGGCGACCAGAAGGTTTCCATATTCTCAATCGGCGGCGGCAGTTGGCCGGTTTCTCCACGGCGTAGCTTCACAAAAGCCTGCTGCATGGAGGTAAACAGGAATTCGGCGTCGCGGTTGCTGTCGGCGGCGATAATATTGATACACACCATCGCGTACGGTTTTTCCAGCCGCGCTGAAGGTTTGAACTGAGTACGGTACAGATGCAGCGCCTGGAACAACATATCCGGCGTGAAATGCGAAGCAAAGGCGAACGGCAGGCCAAGCTGGGCCGCCAGTTGCGCGCTATACAGGCTGGAGCCCAACAGCCAGAGCGGGATCTTCTCGCCGTAGCCGGGCACCGGGCGCACATGCGGATTAGGATCGCGAGCGTCGAACCAGTCCACCAGCTCTGCGACATCGCGTGGAAAGTTATCGATATCGCCGCTCATATGGCGACGCAGCGCGCGCATCGTCGGCTGATCGCTACCCGGCGCGCGTCCCAATCCTAAGTCGATACGTCCCGGGTAGAGCGTATTCAGCGTGCCGAACTGCTCGGCAATCACCAGCGGTGAATGGTTAGGCAGCATCACGCCGCCGGAGCCAAGATGTAATGTTGTGGTATTGGCCGCCAGATAACCAATCAATACCGAGGTCGCCGCGCTGGCGATACCGGTCATGTTGTGATGTTCCGCCAGCCAGTAGCGGTGATAGCCACGCTTTTCAGCCAGCCGTGCGAGATCAAGCGAGTGCGTGAAGGCTTCTTTTGCCGAAGATCCTTCAGGGATCGGCGCCAGATCCAGCACCGAGAACGGAATAGTTTTGTCAGTCATAACGGCTCACTTTGTTACCGATTAATCTTTTAATACTGCATTAAAGATTAGCGAATGTTGTTAACAAAGTGAGCTTTATGAGACTAATGGCAAAAACAATGCCCGATGGCGCTGCGCTTATCGGGCCTTCGGGAGCGCTATTTGTAGGCCGGATAAGGTATTGATGCTGCCATCCGGCTAGGCCTGTAGCTCCAGCCCGGCCAGCCGCTTCCAGTAGCCGTTACAGTCGCTATGGGCGGCAAGCGGTAACGGCGCGCCGCCGTTTTCGTTAGCGCGAAAGGCATCAAGCATGGCAAATGTCTCCGTCCCCAACGGCGACAGCCGCACGATATCGACCAATCCCTGCATCGACGTCAGTTCGTTGCCAAGGTTATAGACATAGCCGCTCATGGTCTGAATACCGTTAAGCACAAACACCTGCTGATTCTCTTGCGAGAGCACGTCACGACCGTTTGGATACTTGATACAGCAGGTTTCGCATTCATCTTTCGGGCGGTCTTCCGAACGGGCGGTAAAGCAGCGAGCGGAGTAGGCCAGCGGCAGATGCCCGTAGCTCAACACTTCCACTTCAAACTGATTGCGGATGCCCAGTTCATCGCACTGATTAAGCAAATTCACCAGCCAGTCGCGGGAGAGCTCCACCGGCATACACCAGCGTACCATGCCTTCTTTCAGCAACCGGCGCAGCGTGACCGCGTTGTAGCAATTCAGCGCATGGCCGGCGACAAACGGCAGTTTGCGCTCGGCGCACAGATTCACCACGCCAAGATCGCTGGCTTCCAGCAGAAAATCGCCGTTGTCCACATAGCGTTTCAGCTCGCTTAATTCAGATGACGCCTGTACCAGCGCCAGGGTGGAGAGCGCCACCTGCTTACCGCTGGCAGCGAGGGATTTCGCCATTTCCAGCCAGTCGCCGACTTTAGTCGCGCGACGTTTGCTGCACACCGCTTCGCCCAGATAAATGATATCAGCGCTGCTTTTTGCGGCCTGCTGATAAAAATCTTCCAGCGTCTCTTTCGGCCAGTAATAAAGCACCGGTCCTAAGGAATATTTCATAGCTCCTCTCACTGCCATTTACGGTGATATGCGCCAAGCGTGGTTTGAGTGCCTTCGGACATCGCGCCGAGCGTCTCCATCCAGTCGCGCTGTGGAACGAAGTTTTGCGGGGCGGCTTTGCAGCGATCTATCGCCTGGCGCCACACTTTCGCCACCTGGCTGACGTAGGCCGGGCTGCGCTGGCGGCCTTCGATCTTCACCGAAGCGATGTTCGCCGCCATGAGCTCCGGCAGCAGTTCCAGCGTGTTCAGGCTGGTTGGCTCCTCCAGCGCGTGATAGCGCTCGCCGTCCACTAAATAGCGGCCTTTACACAGCGTTGGGTAGCCTGCGTTTTCGCCATCCTGGTAACGGTCAATCAGGACATCATTCAGGCGCGATTCCAGCCCCTGCGGCGTTTGCTGCCAACGGACAAAGCGGGCGGGAGAGCAGGCGCCGACGGTATTGGGCGACTCCCCCGTCAGGTAAGAAGAAAGATAGCAGCGACCTTCTGCCATAATGCACAGGCTGCCAAACGCGAATACCTCCAGCGGCACCGGCGTGACGCGGGCCAGTTGTTTTACCTGGTGAATCGACAGTACACGCGGCAGTACTACACGGTGGACATCAAAGTTGCGGTGATAAAAGCGAATCGCTTCTTCGTTGGTTGCCGAGGCCTGAACGGAAACATGGCGCTCAATATGCGGGTAACGCTCTGCGGCATATTCCAGCATAGCGAGGTCGGCAAGAATCAGCGCGTCGGCGCCAAGCTGCGCCGCCATATCCACGGCGCGCTGCCAGCGGGCATAGCCGTCCGGATGCGCAAAAGTATTAATGGCGATGTGTAATTTGCGGCGATGCTGGTGAACAAAACTCACCGCTTCCTGCAATTTTTTTTCGGTAAAGTTAAGGCCGGCAAAATGACGGGCATTGGTATCGTCTTTTAACCCGATATAAACGGCGTCAGCGCCGTTTTCGATGGCCGCCTTCAGCGCCGGGAGATTTCCGGCAGGGCAGAGCAGCTCCATAATTTATCCTGAGGGTTACGTCTGCGACGCAAAATTGTTAACGAACAGGGATTTTAGTTAACCTTGCTGCGACAATTTTTGATTTAAGGCAGTTAAAGGCGTATTGGTAACACCAATAATGGGGTAGAAAATCAGACCCAATTGTTGATTTACGCCGCCATGTGATTTATTGGATATGGCAAAATAACAGGACTATTGAAACAGGGAGTAAAGCTCGTGTTAGATAAACTGCGTTCACGCTTAGTCCATGCTGGCCCGTCTCTGATGAGTGTACCGGTTAAACTGACGCCCTTTGCGCTAAAGCGCCAGGTTCTGGAACAGGTTCTGAGCTGGCAGTTTCGTCAGGCGCTGGCCGATGGAGAGCTGGAATTCCTCGAAGGTCGTTGGTTAAGCATTCATGTTCGTGACATCGACTTAAAATGGTATACCACGGTTGAAAATGAAAAGCTGATCGTTAGCCAGCAGGCGGATGCTGACGTCAGTTTTAGCGCCGACGCCAGCGATCTGCTAATGATCGCCGCCCGTAAACAGGATCCGGATACGCTCTTTTTCCAGCGTCGACTGGTCATTGAAGGCGATACTGAGTTAGGGTTGTATGTGAAGAATCTGATGGACGCCATCGAACTGGAGCAGATGCCGAAAGCGTTACGCATTATGCTGCTGCAACTGGCGGATTTTGTTGAGGCGGGAATGAAAAACTCGCCGGAAACCAAACAGACCTCGGTAGGTGAACCATGCTAATTCGAGTAGAAATTCCCATTGATGCGCCTGGTATTGATGCGCTGTTACGCCGTTCATTCGAAAGCGATGCGGAAGCGAAGCTGGTTCACGATTTGCGTGAAGATGGTTTTCTGACGCTCGGACTGGTGGCCACGGATGATGAAGGCCAGGTAGTGGGCTATGTCGCCTTTAGCCCGGTTGATGTGCAGGGCGAAGATTTACAGTGGGTCGGCATGGCGCCGCTGGCGGTCGATGAAAAGTATCGCGGGCAAGGGCTGGCGCGCCAGTTAGTGTATGAAGGGCTGGATTCGCTCAACGAGTTCGGCTACGCGGCGGTCGTGACGCTGGGCGACCCGGCGTTATATAGCCGCTTCGGTTTTGAACTGGCCGCACATTACGATCTTCACTGCCGTTGGCCCGGTACGGAAAGCGCTTTCCAGGTACACCGTTTGGCTGAGGATGCGCTGGAGGGCGTGACGGGGCTGGTGGAGTATCACGACCACTTCAATCGTTTTTAAGCACCGGCGTTTGCAGGCTGGACAGCAGCGCCTCAAACGCTTCGCGTTCCGTCACAAGGCGCTCCTTCTGGCGCTTTGTGAGCTGTTTGATGCGATACTCTATGCGCAGGGCCAGCGAGCGATCGCCGACCTGCGCCGCAAACGCCAGCGTTAACTCGCCTTTTCCCCGTAATGCTTTTGCGCCTTTTCCCGTTTGATGCTGCCTGTAACGACGCGCCACATCGGTGGTTATTCCGGTGTAAAGCGCATTGTCTGCAGTACGAATCAGATACAGATACCAGGGTGTCATTGTCGCCATCAGCATGATAATTTTCAGGTTCCCAGTATAAGCGAGAATAAAGATGGACACACTTACCGCTATTGGCCGTTGGCTGGCGAAACAACACGTGGTGACCTGGTGCGTACACCATGAGGGAGAGCTGTGGTGCGCCAATGCGTTTTATTTGTTCGATGCGCAAAACGTCGCGCTGTATCTGTTAACGGATGATAAAACCCGCCATGCGCAAATGTCCGGCGCGTGCGCGCCAGTTGCGGGAACGGTCAATGGTCAGCCGAAAACGGTGGCGCGCATTCGCGGCGTGCAGTTTAAAGGGGAAATTCGCCGTCTGGAGGGGCAGGAGAGCGACGCCGCGCGTAAAGCTTACCTTCGTCGCTTCCCGGTCGCCAGGGTGCTGCCAGCGCCGGTATGGGAAATTCGGCTGGATGAAATTAAATTCACCGACAACACGCTGGGGTTTGGTAAAAAACTGCACTGGTTACGTGACTCACGCGCCCAGCAGGCGTAGCGCCTCGCGGTTAAATGCCGGCAGGTCGTCAGGCGTGCGGCTGGTCACCAGCTGATCTTTATCGACGACGACTTCCTGATCGTAAAATTCCGCGCCCGCATTCTTCACATCGATAATAATCGGTTTCACCGCCGTGAGTTTGCGGCCACGAATGACATCGGCGCTGATCAACAACTGCGGGCCGTGGCAAATGGCAAAAACCGGTTTACCGCTGTTAACGAAATCGCGGGTAAAATCCACGAAACGGCTGTCGCCGCGCAGGTAGTCCGGCGAATGACCTCCCGGCAATAGCAAGGCGTCGAACTCGTCGGGACGAACGTCATCAATAGCCTTATCAATGGTGACGCTGGCCTCGCCTTTTTTTCCTTTCACCGTTTTACCCGCCTCTTTTTCGATGGTGATGACCTCATGGCCGGCCTGACGGAATTCTGCAGCCGGCGAGGTAAATTCTGAATCTTCAAATTCATCGGTAATCAAAACGGCAATTTTCTTACTCATGCGTTTCCTCCGCAGTGGTGGCGTCGGGTAAGGCAAATTTTCCACAATGATGGATACTTACCTCGTAGACTATTAAGCCTGGTCGATAGGGCCGAGAGTGCAAGGTGGACAAATCTGTAAAGGAGCGAGGATGAGTCAGGTACTGATTACCGGCGCGACCGGACTGGTCGGCGGACATCTGCTGAGAATGTTAATCAACACGCCGCAGGTGAGCGCGATCGCCGCGCCAACGCGTCGCCCGCTGACGGATATTGTCGGCGTTTATAACCCTCACGATCCGCAGCTTACCGACGCGTTAGCTCAGGTGACCGACCCGGTGGATATTGTTTTTTGCTGCCTGGGCACGACCCGGCGTGAAGCGGGAAGTAAAGCGGCGTTTATTCATGCGGATTATACGCTGGTGGTTGATACCGCGCTGACCGGGCGTCGACTGGGCGCGCAGCACATGTTGGTGGTCAGCGCAATGGGAGCAAACGCGCACTCTCCGTTTTTCTACAATCGGGTGAAAGGAGAAATGGAGGAGGCGTTAATCGCGCAAAATTGGCCTCGTTTGACGATTGCCCGGCCTTCTATGCTGCTCGGCGACAGAACAACGCGGCGGGTGAATGAAACGCTTTTCGCTCCGCTATTCCGGCTGCTGCCAGGAAACTGGAAATCGATCGATGCGCGGGATGTGGCGCGGGCCATGCTGGCGGAAGCGCTGGAGCCAGCACAAGAAGGCGTGACGATTCTGACCTCATCGCAACTGCGGGAAAAAGCGGGGTAGCGAAGCCGGATGATTTACCGGATGGCGACGCGATTTACACATTTTTATCGCCACCCGGCACACCGGTTACTTAATATACGTAAAGGCGGTGGTCACGCGTTTCACGCCGCTCACCCGGCTGGCGATGTCTGCTGCCGCTTTACCTTCACGTTCAGTCACCAGGCCCAGCAGGAACACTTCGCCATTCTCGGTGGTGACTTTCACATTTGACGATTTTACCTGATCGCTGGTCAGTAGCTGTGAGCGAACTTTCGTGGTGATCCAGGTATCGTTAGAGGCGGTCCCCAGGCCGATAGGCTGACCCTGGCGAATCTCGTTATAGACCTCGGTGGTGCCTTCAACGCCCATCGCTATCTGTTTCGCGCGTGCGGAGAGTTCGCTGTTTGGCGACTGGCCCACTAACAAAACTTTGCCCTGATAAGCAGTGACATTGATGCGCGTCTCTTTTTTGATTTGCTCATCTTTCGACAGCGCGCTGCTGACACGCAGTTCCAGCGTTCCGTCATCCACCTGGGTGCCCACGCTACGCGGGTCGGTTGCGGCTTTGGTGCCGACGGCTGCCGTACCCACTACCGCGGCGGCGACGCAACCTTGCAATAGCAACGCAGAAATAAGGACTGCGAGCGGCGAAAATGCCTTCATGTGTACTCCTTAATCATCCTGGTGAGGAAAAAGCGTGTTATCGATCAAACCGCACAGGCAGTTTACCGTCAGCATATGCATTTCCTGAATGCGCGCGCTGTGGTGTGAAGGGATACGAATTTCAACATCCTGCGGCCCTAATAGTCCGGCCAGCTCGCCCCCGTCATACCCGGTTAGCGCCACAATGGTCATGTCACGTGTGACGGCTGCTTCAACGGCTTTTACGATATCGCGACTATTACCACGCGTAGAGATCGCCAATAAAACATCGCCTGCATGTCCCAGCGCCCGGACTTGTTTTGCATAAACTTCATCGTGCAGGCGATCGTTAGCGATCGCAGTTAAGACCACATTATCGGTATTTAGTGCAATGGCGGGTAAACTGGGTCGCTCCGTTTCAAAGCGGTTAATCATGCTGGCAGCAAAATGCTGTGCGTTGGCCGCGGACGTCCCGTTTCCACAACAGAGGATTTTGTTGCCGTTAAGCAGGGAATGAACCAGCGTCATGGCGGCGCGGGAAATGGCATCCGGAAGCGCTTCCGCCGCAGCAATTTGAGTTTGAATGCTTTCTGTAAAGCAAACTTTGATTCTTTCGAGCACGCTAATCCTTAAAATCTTCAATTATGAGTGGTCGTTAAACGCATCCCGAAACCACTCAATCTCATTTCCGGTGAAGGCTAACACATCGAACCGACAATCCACAGTATCAAAACTCCCATTCTGGCGGGCGAGCCACAAGCGGGCAGTATGTAATAATTTGTGTTGCTTGCTGCGGGTCACACTAGCCGCCGCGCCGCCATAAAGCCCGGAGCGCCGATAGCGAACCTCAACAAAAACCGTCGTTTTTCCGTCGCGCATGATCAGATCGATTTCGCCGCCGCGCTCGCGCACGTTGGCGGCGATAAACCGCAGTCCTTTGCTTTCCAGCCAGAGACGCGCGGCAGCTTCCCACGCGTCGCCAGCCTGTTTACGTGTTAGCTGGCGGGAACAATCTCCCCTTGCTGGTATTTGAGCCATGATAACTTCCTGTTAATCACACAATCCGGGCTGGCGGTTAATGCGCCGGTATTACCATTGATCTCAAACCCCTGCACCTGACGCATCTGCGAAAAGTGGTTCGCCAGCGTCCAGGCATCCACGCCCATGGCGTACATCCGCGCCAGAGAATAGTCGTTATGTACAGCACTCAGCGCCTGCTGCATCAACGGCGTATTGCCGCCTGCCAGCATGGGAATTTCACTGTATTGCAAACCTTCCATCTCCAGACGGAAGTCAGGGCCGGAGGTGCCTTGCGCGCTGCGGGAGCTGGCATACAGCGTCGCGCCGCTCTGGGTGCCGTTACGCATGGCGATCATCGGTTTGATAAAGCCAATCTCTTCCGGCGTAGCCAGAATATAGACCGCGTCTACGCGTCCGCCGCCGGTGATTTGCGCGTCGGTCGGCGGCGCAGGGATGGTCAGACCGCCAATGGTAACGCCCGGCTGCGCAGGCACGCTGGCGGCGACCGGACTGCCCGTCAACGCGATACCCGCGCCGCCGTTCACGCCCATTTTCAGCTCGGCTACGGAGCCGAATTTTTGCTGTAACACGATGCCGCCGCCCAGTTTTTGCCACTCCTGGGTGAAGGCATTCGCCACGCGATCGCCAAGCGCGCTGCGTGGGATCAACAGCAGCGGCGACTGCTTGCCCTGCTCATAAATATGATGCGCCGCGTCACGGGCTTCATCTTCTGGAGAGAGCGCGAAATAGCAGATATTAGGGAAGCTACGTACCGTTTCCGGCTGGTTGAGCGCCAGCACGTTGAGCGGCGTGTTGCTTTTCATCAGCGCTTCCACATTGTTTTTCAACAGCGGCCCGACCACGATACTGGCGCCGTCTTGCTGAACCTGAGCGAGCACCTGATCCAACGGCTGGGAAGAGGTATCGTAGATTTTTAATTCAGCGGAGGGATCCGCCGGCGCGCTTGCTGTAGCAGGCTGCGCAGGGGGAGTTTGTGGCGCGCTGACTGGCGTAGCAGACTGGGATGGAGCGTCATCAGTCAGATCTCTCACCGAGGCCTGCGACGGACTGGCGACGCCGTTGGTCATTTGTGGTTGCGTCTCCTCCACGCTTGGTTCGACCGGCGCGTCAGGCGCGGCGACAGGCTGCATTTCCACCGCCTGGGTGCCGAGGTTTTTCGCGGCTTCGAAACCTTGCTGGATGGTACGGCCAAACACGGCAGCCTGACCGTTCAGCGGCAGCAGCAGAGCGATTTTGCTGGTGGAAGCTGGTTTAAAACGTTGTACATTGACGAGCTGCGTCGGCAGCATTTTCGCCCCCGGATTTTGCGGGTAGCGTTTTTGCCAGTCGGCGATCCCGGCTTTCAGCATGTCTGGATCGTTGCGGTTGTCAAACCAGACGCGTTGCAGATCCAGCCAGCCCTGAAGCACATTTTCATCGGCGTTGATAACTAACGTCCTGGCCTGATCCGGCGTCATGGCGGAGAGCGCCTGCCAGGTGGCGTCGATATTTTTTTGTTTCTCTTTCGCCGCCAGTAGCGGTTCCTGGGCGATTAACGCCCGCAACAGGGTAAGCGACGGGCGTCCCTGGCTGGCAACGATCTGCGCCTGCCAGTAACGCGCTTGCTGATGTGGCGCAAAGTCGGCGGGTTTTAGTTTATCCAGCAAGGCCTGCGCGCCTGCCACATCTTTCTGCGCCAGTTTGATCTCTACCGCTAATAAAGATTGTTCGCGACGCTGGGTATCGTTCAGATTTTGCGGGGGTTGATTGAACAACTCGACGGCCTGCTGGCTTTTTCCTTCTTTCAGCAGTGCATGAATGGCGAGTAATTGCCAGTTGGTCTTGCTATCATCTGCGCTTTGCTGCATCTGATGCAGGTAAAAGGCGGAATCAGCTTGCGCTGAACCCTGCATATAGGCTGCGCTTTGATCTGGCGCCTGGGTGCCGCACCCGGCGAAAAGTAGCGCAGCCAGGACGACAGGCAGCGCGCGCGCGGCGTTCAAACGAGAAAATGTTGAGGGTACCATACTGTATCCAGTGATATTTTTTTACGCAATGCTCAATATTAAATCGGCAATACGGACGACACAATGAAACAAAACGAATCGGCGGATAATTCTCAGGGCCAACTCTTTATTGTACCTACTCCTATCGGGAATTTGGCTGATATTACCCAACGCGCGCTGGAAGTTTTACAAGCCGTTGATTTAATTGCCGCTGAAGACACTCGTCACACCGGTTTATTGCTGCAACATTTTGGGATTAATGCCCGGTTGTTTGCGCTGCACGACCATAACGAACAACAAAAAGCGGAAACGCTGGTCGCGAAGCTGAAAGAGGGGCAGAACATTGCTCTGGTTTCCGATGCCGGAACGCCGCTAATTAATGACCCCGGCTATCACCTGGTACGTACCTGCCGTGAAGCGGGGATTCGCGTGGTGCCGCTACCAGGGCCGTGTGCTGCTATCACTGCATTAAGCGCCGCAGGTTTACCATCAGATCGTTTTTGTTATGAAGGCTTCCTGCCTGCCAAATCAAAAGGCCGCCGTGATGCGCTAAAAGCCATTGAAGCGGAGCCACGAACGCTGATTTTTTATGAGTCCACCCATCGTCTGTTGGATAGCCTGGAAGATATGGTGGCCGTGTGGGGCGAATCCCGTTACGTGGTGCTGGCGCGTGAGCTGACCAAAACCTGGGAAACCATTCACGGCGCGCCGGTCGGCGAGCTGCTGGCGTGGGTCAAAGAAGATGAAAACCGTCGCAAAGGCGAAATGGTGCTGATTGTCGAAGGGCATAAAGCGCAAGAAGACGACCTGCCCGCCGACGCGCTGCGCACGCTGGCGCTGCTACAGGCAGAGCTGCCGCTGAAAAAAGCGGCGGCGCTGGCAGCAGAAATTCACGGCGTGAAGAAAAATGCGCTGTATAAGTATGCGCTGGCGCAGCAGGAAGAGTAAAAGCGAGCGCCCGGGAACCGCCTTTTATCGCCATCACGTTAATACTCAATCAGGTGATTGATGTGGGTAAAGTGATGGGGGCATTGGGCGGTGATAGCGGGCCGGACCTTTCCTTTGGGCTTACTCTCGCGATCAGCAATGCATAACCGACTCCTTTTTAGACGATCATTAATTCCACGCCTGTTTTCGCTAATGCCGCTTTATCCTGTTTGCTGATGGTGTCATCGGTTATCACACAGTCGATCTTGTCCATCGGCAATACCTGGTTAAAGCCGCGACGGTTAAATTTGGTCGCGTCCAGTACCGCGATAACTTTGTGCGCCGCCGCCGCCATGACGCCGCTAATGGAATAACCTTCGTTAAACGTGGTAATACCGTTTGTCGCATCAATGCCATCCGCCCCGACAAACATGACATCGGCGCTGATGCCGTGTAGCGATCGTTCCGCAATCGTGCCGTGCATTGAGTGGGTTTTATGCCGTACCGTACCGCCGCAAACCACCAGCGTGAGATCTTTATTTTCTGATAGCGTAAAAGCGGCAGGCAAGCTGTTAGTGATCACCGTAATATTGCTTTTTCGCGCGAGCGCTTCCGCAATTAGTAATGTTGTGCTCCCGCTATCCAGAATGATGGTCATTCCTTCTTCAACCATTGCCGCAGCCGCCTGGGCAATCCGCTTTTTCGGATCGCTGGCGAGTTGATACCGATCTTCCAGAATGACTTCCTGATTGTCGCCTTCCGCCAGATGACTTCCCGGTTTTGCCGCGCCGCCATGAAAACGGGTGACAAGGCCTTTCTCTTCCAGCAGACGCAGGTCAGCACGGATAGTCACTTCAGAAATACCAAAGGTATTTGAAAGGTCCATCACCAGCACGCTGCCTTGCGTATTAATCAGGTCGACAATTTTATTTCTTCGCTCAAATGAGTTCATATTGATTTGCCTGATAATTAACTGTAACTAGTTTAAACGAAGGATTGCGAAAGGTGAACGCTAAATTTCGAAAGGAAATGTGAGCCAGCGCAGGTTGCTGGCTCGTACCATCAGGAAAGTTGAAGTAAGATTTTGCCCTGCATGGGCGCGCCATTAAGCGCTTTGACTGCTTCTGCAAAGCTTTCCGCATCGCCGCGATGGGCAATGAGAGGGGTCAGTTGAAGACGTTTTTCAGCCAACAGGCGCGCTGCGGTTTCCCATTCTTCTCCTGGCCATGGCGCGGAGTAGTTCATCCAACTGCCGAGGAGCGTGAGCTCTTTACGCAAAATTAACCCGAATGTACGCGTCGTCAGGGTGAGATCGTGATGTAACGTCCCCACCAGCGCCAGTTGCGCGCGCGGCCCGGTGATATCGATAGCCAGCGAGACGGTCTGGGGAGTTCCTGCCGTTTCGAGAACCAGTTGATCAAACTGAATGTCGGACAACGCGGTCTGGATGTCGTCGGCGGTCATTTCCCGGCTATTACAGGTATGCGTTGCGCCGAGCGCTTTCGCCAGTTCCAGTTTCTGCGGATTGATATCAATCGCCGTTACGCTTCGCGCGCCCAGTTCCCGCGCGCACTGTAAGGCCAGCAGGCCAATTGTCCCGGCCCCGACGATAATTACGTTTTTCCCCTCGCAGCCCTGCGCCAGATGAAAGGCGTGTAAGCCCACGGTAATCGGTTCGATAAACGCGCCATCTTCAATCGGCATATCAGACGGCAAGCGGAAAAGATTGGCCCGTTTGACCACCACATATTCCGCATTACCGCCTTCGCTGCGCGATCCTACAAACTGATACTGTTTGCATAAAGAAAAGTAACCGCGTTCGCATTGCGGACAGTGAAAGCAGGGAAGAAGCGGGACACAAGCGACGGCATCGCCAGGCTGCATATCCGTTACGCCTGTGCCGTAGGATTCAACGTAGCCGCTGAATTCATGGCCTAACGTAATAGGATAATAATGGGCGCCCTGCGCGAAAATACGCGGGATATCCGACCCGCAAAGCCCTGAGCTAACGACTTTGACCAACACATCGTCCTCGGCTTGCAGTTGTGGTAAGGGACGTTCTTCAACGCGCACGTCTCCCTCAGCGTGAATAACCACTGATTTCATAACATTCTCCAGGAAGGTGAGGGGAGCGATTGCTCCCCTAAAATTAAGAGGCGATTTGACTTTGCTGTAGCGCCGTGGCTTTCTCAGCCGCGACAAACTGTCGGGCGCGACGCCAGGTCAGCAGTACGCCGGCCAGATAGATAATGGCAATGACGGCGAAGCCGACGATATTCTGCCAGGTAAAAAGTTGAATCAGCAGCCAGGTGATGGGAGAACCGCCCTGATCCAGCGAGGCGACTTGTGCGCCAGCTTTTAGCGCTCCGGCATTGGCAGCCAGTTGGGTATGCAGGCCAATCGTCTGCGTGGCTATCCACAGGGTGATACCCATAATAATGACACCTGAAATCAGCGTGCGGAACAGGTTGCCCTGGTGTACCGCAACCGCCATCGCAATAAAGAAACCGATGGTGGCGAGGTCGCCGAACGGCAGCACCTGGTTCCCCGGTACTAAGACGGCAATCAGGATGGTCAGCGGAATGAATATCAGGCTCGCGGAGACAACAGAGGTATGACCGAGCAGTAGCGCTGGATCAAGGCCTATCAGGAACTCCTGCCCGCCAAATTTGGCCTGTAGACGTTTACGCGCATGTTTGGCGATAGGCGTTAGGCCATCCATAATAGGTTTAATGACGCGTGGCATAAGCAGCATCACCGCTGCGGTTTTGACTGCCAGTTGCAGAACGGCTTTGGTGTCGTAGCCTGCCAGTACACCAATCACCAGCCCCATCACGAAGCCGACAGTCACCGGCTCGCCAAACGGTCCGAAGCGTTTCTGGACATCGTCTGCGCTAAAGTGAATACGATTGAGACCCGGAATTTTCTCGATAATGGTATCAACGAGCACCGCCACGGGGCTCAGGTACGCGGATGAGCCGTGTGGGATAGCAATCCCCTCGAGGCCAAAATAGTCGCGGGTATCTTTGGCAAACCAGTCCCCCAGTTTGTAGACAAAGGCGGCATGAACCACAACGCCCAGAATCCCCAGCCAGTATGAACCGGTCGCCAGATGCAGCATGGCGCCCGTGAAGGTCATGTGCCAGATATTCCAGATATCGACATTCACCACGCGGGTCATGCGGGTCACCAGCATCAGGACGTTAACCCCGATGGCGACAGGGATCGCGACCAGCGCGATTTGTGACGCCCAGGTCATGGGCGATGAACCCGGCCAGCCGACGTCAATAACGTGGAGATTGATTTGGAAATGTTCCGCCATGGCTTTCGCCGCGGGGCCGATAGAATCCAGCATCAGGCCGATGACCAGACCAATACCCACGAAGCCGATACCAATATGCAAACCCGATTTAAAACAATCCCCAAGCTTCATTCCCAGCAGTTTAGAGAACACGATGATCACCAGAGGCAACATCACCGTTGGGCCTAAGTCGAGGATATAACGCATTATTTCGCTAAACATACGTTACCCCATGAGAATGGACAGAATTTTTTGCTGTAATGCTTCAATACCCACGCCGGAAACAAAAGGCATACCGTGAACGACGGGAATATCGCCAAAGGCGCGATCGACCCTGGCAGTGGTACAGATAAGATCGGCGCCGTCCATATAGGTTTCGATTTCGGTGACCCGGCATTGCACTAAGTCGAGCTCAATATGGTTGGCATCACATAGCTCTTTAATTTCTTCCGCAGCCATCGTTGAGGTTGCAACCGCACCGCCACAGGCCACAATTACTTTACGTTTCATAGGGTATTCCTCATTATTATCAATTTATTATTAAACCTGGACGCACTGCTCAGCCGTAAGGACTTTGTGCTCAAAGCACGACGCCAGTTCGGCATCCGGGGCGCTCAGTAAGGCTTCTATGGTGTCCGGGATTTGTAATGCCCCGAACAGACGGCGCAGAAGTTTTAGCTGTGCCGCCGGGTTTTCAACGATTAAGGCGATGATTAACGAAACGGCAATCTCTTCGTCATCATCCGCCTGTTGAAACATGACCGGCTTATCTGGACGAATCAGATAGATAGCGGGTGATTTCGCATGAACTGCCTCGCAATGAGGGATAGCGACGGCGTGGCGCTCCAGCGCAATGCCGGTGGGAAAGGACGCTTCACGTTCCACCAGTGCCTGCGGATAACTATCATGTACCACGCCTTTCGCCAGCATCTCTTTGCCAATGTGCGCCAGCGCCTGTTGGCTCGAGTCGAATGTGATTCCGGTTCGGACAAATAATTGGCTCATAAATTCTCCACTATTCAGGCGACATCCGGCGTGCAACCGAAGCGATAAGCGCGCAGAACATCCTGAATTTTGTCAATAATCAGGTTATGCGGCGTGGGGGTGAGCACGCCCTCAGACAGGCGTTCAAACTGTACGGGCATAAACTGGCTAATTAATCCCAGCGGCAATGTGACGTTATTCAGATTGGCGATTAACTTCTCTACGCTTTGACGAATACGCGGGTGCGGCCAGTAATAGCGAATACGGTCAGACAAACTAAAGTGGATGTCGACCATCGCCTGGCTCTAGGTGGGGCGGTAGTACTTTTTCCAGTAGCCTGGCTCGTTTAGCATCACTTCATCGATAACTTCCATCACGCGGCTACGTTGTTCCGGGGAGATCAGCTCGTTTTCCATTTGCGCAAGTGCGAAAATGGCTTCGCGCAGGGCGAAAGTGAGTGCAGGGCCGACCTTCAGAATGGCGTAATGATCGCGAACGAGGGCGCGGTAGGCCTGGCGAGTTTGGTAATCAGTCGAATGCGCTTCATAGACCATCGGCGTTTCTTTGATCCATGCGGAGAGCGCCTGTGCCGCCTGCGGCTGATAATGAATAATCTGGGTATGATCAAATTCAACGCCCGGTTGCACCACAATGGCGATCACGCGTGACAGTGCTTCTTCCAGACCTGATTCACGAAACGCGATTTGGTGAGTTTCCAGCGTACGGGCAGCATCGACCTCGCGGGTGACATGAACGCTGCCGATGGTACTGGCTTCACCGCCAGGAACGGGCACTTCCGTGCCGATGACATAAGTCAGATGGCATTTTTGTTCTTCGTTTGCGGTCTCTTCTGCTGCTTTACAAAGCACGGCGGCACGGCGTGCAACGACCATCGGATCCAACGGTGTCGGGTCGTCAGCGCAGGACATCGACGCGTCCAGGTGAATTTTGCTAAAACCAGCGGCGACATACGCTTTTATTAACTCAACCGACTTTTCCATTGCCGCCGCTGCCGGTTCGTTCTGCCAGCAGTTAGGCCCTAAATGATCGCCACCAAGAATCAACCGCTCACGTGGAAATCCCACTTCCTGAGCAATGCCATAAATAAAATCACGAAAATCAGCCGGTTTCATTCCGGTATAACCGCCAAACTGATTCACCTGATTGGATGTGGCTTCAATCAATACCTTGTTGTCAGTATTGAGATCGAAAAGCAGAGCTGATTCGATAACCAGGGGATGAGCAGAACAAACTGAACAGATGCCCAGATGTTCTCCTGCTTTATGACGAGCAATTATTTCTTTCACTTTTATCTCCGAGTTCTTTCGTTTTTATTCTTCGAAAGAATTTATAGGCTTTCGTAATGTTGTTTTGTGATTTTGATCTGATAAATGAAAGTTGCGAAAGAAAATGTAAGGTAACGAAATGGTGTGTAATGTCTGTAACTTCACTTTGTCATGAAAAACCGTACCCGCCGGAGCGGGCACGGAGGAACAAATGAAGGCTAATTAAACAATCGAGATAGCCAACTGCGCTTTGGCTGCATGACTTCTGGTGGTGGGGTAACGGGAACGGTGATCATCTCGCCTGCACCAGAGGCGATAAGCTCCCCGATTTCACGTAGTGCCTGCTGTGCATCTTCGCCCTGCGCCCGGAACAACAAGCGATGCCCCTTTTTCGCGCCGAGCGACACCACTCGCATCAGGTTTTTTCCGTCCACCGGGCCGGAGGCGTTATCCAGATTTTCTACCGTAATGTGGCTTTGAAACTGTTTGATAAACTTCACCAGTACCGCACTGGGTCTGGCATGTAAACCATGCGGATTATGGATGACAAATGTTGCCTGCTCACCCTCGTGCAACTCCATGGCTGCTGGCGTATTGGTCGTCGAGCCAGTCAGTAGCGCTAAAACCTGACTGGGGGATTCGGCTTTAGCCAGTGCTTGCAGAATAGCGTCATCGCTGAGCACGCGAGTCAGTTGGCGCAAAATCTCAAGATGTTCATTGGAGCGCGCGGCAATTCCGGTGACCAGATACGCGGTATTGCCGTCACCCCAGTCAACGCCGTGGCGAAAAACGATTACCTTTACACCGGTTTGTAATACCGCATCGCGAGATTCTGGCGTACCGTGTGGGATCGCGATTCCATTTCCCAGATAAGTGGAAATCTGTGCTTCGCGATCCAACATGCCGCGTAAATAGTCAGGCGTGGTATTGCCAGCCGCAGATAACTTTTCCACCACGCGGTGCAGAGCGGTGACTTTATCGAGGCGCTCATCGCTGATAAAAATATCGTGTTCACAGAGCTGCATTCTGACCTCCAGCCTTTGCTACAGGAGTTGTGTTGACTGAATTTTTGCGCACAGCCCACAATCTCCATAGGCCAAGCATCATCGCACCACATGCAGATCCCGCAAGGATACATAACACCCAGGCCAGCGGCTGACTCACCAAAGGTAAAATTAAGAAGCCGCCGTGAGGAGCCGGAACCTGAATACGCAAGCTGTAGCTAAGTACTGCGGAAATGCTGGAAGCAATCATCATCATCGGGATGACACGCAAAGGATCTTTCGCTGCGAAAGGAATCGCGCCTTCAGTGATGTGTGTACAACCGAGGATATAGTTAACCATGCCTGCGGCACGTTCTTCCTCGCTAAAACCTTTTGGAAAGAAGGTGGTCGCCAGAGCAATTACCAGTGGTGGAGTAATACATGCGGCAGACACACCAGCCATAAAGTAGAAGTTGCCCTGGCCCAGTAAAAGCGTGCCGGTGACATAAGCGGCTTTGTTTACCGGGCCGCCAAAGTCAAAAGAGCACATTGCACCCACCACAATACCCAGCAATATTGGATTCGCTTCCTGTAGCGATGCCAGCCAGTTCATCATGCTATTATTGATAGCTGCGACAGGTTGCCCAAGCAGCGACATCAACACGCCAATAACCAGTACGCCAATGAGCGGCATAATAAAAATCGATTTCAGGCCTTCATACTGACGCGGTAAGCCTTCGAGTCGATTCTTTACCCATAACATCAGGTAACCGGCGGCGAATCCGGCAATTATCCCACCGAGAAATCCTGCTCCGGTAGTATTTGCCAGTAAGCCGCCGACAAACCCAGCCACCATCCCTGGTCTGCCAGAAATAGAGAATGCAATATAAGCGGTAAAGACCGGAACCATAATCGAAAAGGCTTGCTGACCGATTTTCATTAGCATTGCGGCGGTTGCATTGTATTCAGCTGAATTAGGATCAGCGGAATAAATCCCCCATAAAAGCGACACCGCAATTAATATGCCTCCGGCAACTACAAAAGGTAGCATATTTGAAACACCACTCATCAGGTGCTTATAAATTTGTCGCCCCAGTGATTCTTTTTCGATAATTTCCGTGCTGGTGGTTGATTCGCCTTTACGTATTGGGGCTTCACCATTAATAACTTTGTTAATCAGCTCCGCAGGATGATGGATTGCTTCTTTTACCGGTACTTCAATAACCGGTAAACCATTAAAGCGATCAGGTAAGACATCTTTATCCGCCGCAATAATGACTCCGGCAATATCTACCAGATCAGCAGGTTGAATGGCATTTTCAACACCGCTGGCACCATTGGTTTCAACTTTTATTTCAACAGATAATTTTTTCGCGGCATTTTTTAAGGCTTCTTCAGCCATAAATGTATGCGCAATACCGGTAGGGCAGCCGGTCACTGCAATGATCTTTTTCATAAGCAGAACTTATATTGTAATTTAACCTACAGCTTTCTGACGTGGATTTGCGAAAGTAAGGTTTCTATTGCCGCAAGTTGGCCTAGTCCGGCAGAACTTGCGACATCAGCTCCTGTTGCACTGGCAAGAGATAAGGCATATTCCACTTCTCCTGTAGATAACCACTGGCTGAGAAAGGCGGCCAGTGCAGCATCGCCTGCACAGGCGGAGCTCACCAAATCAACCGTTGGCGCGCTACAAAACCAGTAATCAATCCCATTGGAGAAATACATTCCTTTAGCGCCAAGGGTTAGCAGAACATTTTGTGCACCAAGTGCATGTAAAGTGGTTAGAGTATTTTTCGCATCATTGTCGTCAGAGACAGTTAAACCGAATATTGCTTTAACCTCTTCATCATTTGGTTTAATTAATAACGGTTTGAACTCCAGTAACTGACGTAATGACGGATGACTAATATCTAAAATTACGCCGATATTTTTTTGCTGACAAATATGCATAATTTCTGCGTAAAAGCGACTTTCAATACCTTGTGGCAGGCTGCCGCTTATCACCAGATATTCTGCATCGGGCAGTTGCGAAATAATCGTGATAATTTGTTTTTTACATTCATCTGGAATATATGAGCCAGGGTTGACCAGTTTATATTCCTGCTTGCCGTCATGAATGAAAATATTAATCCGCGTGGGTTCTTCTACCCATGCTGGTGTGACTGGCATTTTTCGGGTACGCAGGCTTTCTACAATATAATGCCCGGTGAAACCACCAAAAATGCCTAATATATGCGCAGGTATTTGAAAGTGATCCAGAACCAGCGCAACATTTACCCCTTTACCATTTGGGCAAAACTCGGTGTGGTGAGTGCGATTGACAATATTTGGCTGTAAAGGATCGCTAAATATATTCATATCAATCGCGCTATTAAGTGTTAGCGTGTAGATCACAGGCGATTCCTCACAGTTGCCCTTCACAGCCGCAAACATGAATTACTTTGCGTACCACCTCTTTCATCGCCTGTTTTGCTGGTTGCATATAGTGGCGGGGATCATTGGCTTTCGGGTTTTGTAGGAAATACTCTTTTAAGGCGTCGGAGAAGGCGATTTTCAGTTCGGTGGCGACATTGACTTTGCATACCCCAAGGCTGATGGCCTGGCGAATATCGCTTTCCGGCAAACCAGATGCCCCATGCAATACCAGAGGGATATCCACCAGAGCGCGTATTTCTGCCAGTCGCTCAAAATCAAGTTTAGGTTCAGCGGCATACATACCGTGTGCCGTGCCGATAGCAACCGCCAGCGAATCAATGCCGGTGCGCGCCACAAACTCACGTGCTTGCTGTGGATTGGTGTAAAGGGCATCTTTGCTGTCTACCACTAAATCATCTTCGATCCCACCAAGGCGGCCCAGTTCTGCCTCCACGCTGGTGTCGTAGCGATGGCAAAAATCGACCACGCTTTTCACCAGCGCCACATTCTCTTCAAAGGGAAAGTGGGAACCATCGATCATGACTGAACGGATCCCTGCCATAACTTTGCTTTCAATATCGGCTAACGATTCATGATGATCCAGATGAATGGCCAGTGGCAGATTGTATTCACGAGCCAGATCGCCCGCGATCGCCACAATGTTACCCATTCCGGCATAGCTAAACGTGCCTGGTGTTCCGGCAACGATCAGCGGTGAGCGCATTTCTGCGGCGGTTTCTACCACCACCTGCAAGGTTTCTAGGTTATGGATGTTAAAGGCTGGCACGGCATAGCCTGCATGCTGGGCCTTCTGGAGCATATTTTTACTGGAAATAATGAACATAGTGGTCTCCGTTTATAACTTTCGAAATTAAAGTACAAAATAAAAATAACCTTCGTTTTGAAAGTAATGTAACGATCATTGCCACACATGATTGTGATCATCAACACAAAAGCAGGATAATTTTTCTTAAATGAAAGCAAATATGTGGATTTAAATTTTGTTTTGTAAGTAAATAGGGGATGTGAAAATTCTATAAGTGATTGATTTTATTGTGATGTTTCCCATTGAGCATTCGGTGACGTGGTGCAAAATTGACATCCCCTGTCAGAAGTTTAAAAATGAAAGTTAAAGCACGGGATAACTTCCCGACGAAGCGGAAAAAAAGGGTATGTTGTGGCAAAACCATCTACCAGCCTGTTGAAAAGGCGTCTGGACATTGCCGAAATCGTCCGTAAAAACGGCGAAATAAAAGTAGACGATTTGGCTGAAATGTTATCGGTTTCAGGGGTAACGATCCGTAATGATCTCAATTACCTGGAGCAGCAAGGCTATCTGAAACGCTCCTTTGGCGGAGCGATTTACACGGCCCAACCCGTCAGAGCAGCGGTAAGCCATGAAGTGGTGCAGTCGCAGGCGTTAGAGCATAGCGTCGAGCTTGAACTGGCTAAGCAAGTTGCCCGTCTGGTCTGCGACGACGATACCGTGTTTCTGGGGGCCGGAGAGGTGTTGCGTAAAGCGCTTCCTTTCCTGGGCGATTATCGGGATCTGTGCCTTATCATCAACGATCTTAGCCATGTTGCACCGGCCCGTGATTATATCGATGGTGAAATTGTGTTGTTGGGCGGTGTACTGGGGCGCAGTGGTCAGGCGCTGGGGGGCGAAATCGCCATCCAATCTTTGCAACAATTTCAACCGTCATGTTGTCTGGTGATGGTGGACCATATCAGCGAGGATGGCACGCTCAACGTGAAAAACGAAAGTGCAGCTGCTTTGCTAAGTGAATGCCTGCGCCTTAGTGGACAGAGTATTGCCGTGGTGGCGCAGCGTCCGATTCATGATATAGCGCGTTATCCGGTAGGAAAACTGAATACGCTGAGCGCGATTATTACGCCACAGATTGTCGCCGCTGAGTACCACTCACGGTTTCTGGCCGACGGCTTAACCAACAGCTATACCAATAACGAATGTCTGACCTGGATAAACCCGACCCTGCATCAGGCAAGATGAAGGACAACGCATGAACATAACAATCGCAACATTGAGTGAATTGCTCGTCGAGTTTCTGGCAAAAAAAGAGAACCAGGGATTTTCCTCACCGGGGGAATTTTGGGGGCCGTATCCCAGTGGGGCGCCTGCCATATTTGCCGATCAGGTTGCTAAACTTGGTTTTCGTTCATTGTTGTTTAGCTGTGTTGGCAACGATGCCTTTGGCGTTATGAATATTACCCGATTGTCGCGCGATGGCGTAAATGTACAGGGAATTTCCGTACTGCCGAACGCCACAACAGGTAGTGCTTTTGTCAGCTACCGAAGCCAGGCCCAGCGAGATTTTATTTTCAACATGCCGGACAGTGCGTGCGGTTTGCTGAGTGCCGACCACCTTGATGAAACATTACTCAGGCAATATCGCCACTTTCATATTATGGGATCGTCATTATTTTCCTTTCGTTTGATCGATGCCGTACGCAAGGCGATTAGCATTGTAAAAGAAAATGGTGGCACAATTTCTTTCGATCCTAATATCCGTAAAGAGATGCTAAAGATCCGCGAAATGTCGCAGGCCTTTGAATATATTCTTGATTACACGGATTTCTTCCTGCCAAGCGATGGCGAACTGGATTATTTCGGCCTGAGCAAATCCCGCGATGAAGAGAAAATTGTCGCAAGGCTTCACAAGCGTGGAATTGCCCATGTCATCATTAAACGTGGCGCCCGTGGAGCCAGTTACTATTCAAAAGACGAACAACATCATGTGGCTGGGTATCCGGTGAAGGTGGTTGATCCTACAGGCGCTGGCGATTGCTTTGGCGCAACCTTTGTCAGCCTGTTTCTTGCGGGATATTCCGTACCCGATGCTTTAGCCCATGCTAATGCCGCAGGATCGCTGGCTATCTCTGCGCGTGGGCCGATGGAAGGCACGTCCACGCTGGCACAAATTAAAGAATTGATGAGGCAGCAGAATTAAGTAAAGGTGATTAATAGGCTGTCGTTATATTCGACATACCTCAAATTGCATGTGCTGCGACTCAAATTAGTGAGAAACGTAAGGTTGCGCCTGGCATAGAATTTCAATTTATTGAATTTGAATGGTTTTATGGTGGGTTAGGTGTTTTTGCCATATCCGGTATGAACATGGCGCAGTTTATCAAACATATGAAAACATGGCCCTTAAGCCATGTTTTGCGAGGCGCTTTCCAGAATAGATCAGGTCACAGGTGCGGGGTTAAACACTGCCAGCTGGTTATGCAATCCCCATTGATCTGAGAAAGTCTTTTTCCGGCCGCTGGCGACATCGAGAATAAAGTGAAATAGCTTCCAGCCCACATCTTCGATTGTCTCTTCACCCGTGGCGATGGTGCCTGCATTGATATCCATTAAGTCATACCAGCGGTTCGCCAGCTCGGTACGCGTCGCCATTTTAATGACCGGCACCGCCATCAGCCCGTACGGCGTGCCGCGTCCGGTGGTAAAGACCTGTACGGTAATGCCGGAAGCGACCTGCTGCGTGCCGCAGACGAAATCGCTGGCGGGCGTCGCGGCGTAAATCAGGCCGCGTTTGGTGGGGCGCTGGCCCGGCGACAATACTTCGACAATGGCGCTCTTACCCGATTTAGCGATAGAGCCCAGCGCTTTTTCCACGACGTTCGCCAGGCCGCCTTTTTTGTTGCCGGGGGACGGGTTAGCGCTGCGATCGGTTTTCCCCATATCAAGGTAGTTATCGTACCAGGCCATTTCATCCAGTAGGCGTTTACCCACGGCTTCGTTGATGGCGCGCGGCGTCAGAAGATGAATGGCATCGCGCACTTCGGTGACCTCCGAGAACATGACGGTCGCGCCGCAGCGTACCAGCAGATCGGAAGCATAACCCACCGCCGGGTTTGCCGTGACGCCAGAAAACGCATCGCTGCCGCCGCATTGCATCCCGACGACCAGCTCGGAGGCCGGGCAGGTTTCGCGCTGGCGCTGGTTCAGTTTCGTCAGATGGCGTTCGGCGACCCGCAAAATATCGTCGACCATTGATTTAAAGCCAACATGCTGCTCGTCCTGTAAACGCACAATACTGGCGTTTTCAACGGCGATGGCGGGGACATCCTCGGTGCCTTCCAGCAGTCGTTCCGGCTGCAGTTTTTCGCAACCGAGGCCAATCACCATCACTTCGCCGCCAAAATTGGGGTTGAGCGCGATATTATGAATTGTGCGAATCGGCACGACCGCCGCCGGCGCGTTGATTGCCACGCCGCAGCCGTACAGATGGTTTAGCCCTACAACGCCATCGACATTCGGGTATTTGGGCAGGAGATCGCGCTCAATCACTTTCACCACATAATCGACCACGCCCGCCACACAGTGCACGCTGGTGGTAATGCCAAGCAGATTTTTGGTGCCGACGCTGCCATCGGCGTTACGATAGCCCTCAAACGTGTAGCCTTCCAGCGGCGGCAGCGGTTCCGGTACTTTGGTCGCCAGCGGTAGCGTATTCAGCGGCGGCGCTTTTGGCAGTTCAACCAGCGACTCGTCGATCCAGCTTCCGCGCGGGATGTCGCGTACCGCATAACCGATGACTTCGCCATAACGGATGATTTCGCCGTGAGCGGGGATATCCGTCAGAGCGACTTTATGGCCTTGCGGAATATGTTCAGTCAGTTCCAGGCCATCCGGAAAACGTGTTCCGGCTTTAAGGCCGTGGTCATTAACAATAATTGCGACATTATCGGTTTCATGTACTTTTATATAAAACGCCGATGGCGATTCCTGGCGAATTTCGATATTGGCCATTGTTCAACATTCTCCAGCCTGGATGATAGAAATAGGATTATCTATTTTGGTTATGGTTAAATCGTTAAATCTCAATATAAGAAATAAAGTTCATGCATAATGAAATAAGAATGACAGGAGTATAGATATAAGAACGTGATCCAGATCACCGCAAATTATGAAATTTTTTATGTAGGGCAGGCAAAGCGTAAATGTGTGCATTAGCGCCCAGTATCATGGGCGTATGCTCAAAAATAAGCGTTAAATAAACCCTTTTTAATGAGCGTTTGCACAATGATTATCCGACATAGGCTGTTTATACTGAATGGCGAATTCAGTGTATCTGACGAGTTATTTGAAAATATCATGATAATAATAAAAGACGATAAAGATATCAGAACGGTATATTGTGCTACAGGATGTGTACCACATTAGAAATAGAATGTGGAGACCCATTCTGATTTCAAATAAGCATTTTTATTGTCGTTGCTATAAGTCATGGTGGCGGCATCACATGTAGAGAATTAAAGAAATAAGCGAAGGTATAAGCGATGAATAACGCTATTTTCCCGAATAAGTTTAAAGCGGCGCTGGCGGCGCAACAGGTGCAGATTGGCTGCTGGTCTGCACTGGCAAGCCCAATCACCACCGAAGTACTCGGTCTGGCGGGATTTGACTGGCTGGTGCTGGATGGCGAACATGCGCCGAACGATGTGACCACCTTAATTCCGCAGTTAATGGCATTGAAAGGCAGCGCCAGCGCGCCTGTGGTACGTGTGCCAACCAATGAACCGGTCATTATCAAACGGATGCTGGATATTGGGTTTTATAACTTCCTGATCCCCTTTGTTGAAACGCAAGAGGAAGCGGCTCGCGCCGTCGCCTCGACGCGTTACCCGCCGGAAGGCATTCGCGGCGTCTCCGTTTCTCACCGCGCGAATATGTTCGGCACGGTGCCTGATTACTTTGCGCAGTCGAACAAAAACATCACCATTATTGTTCAAATCGAAAGCCAGTTGGGTGTCGACAATGTTGATGCCATCGCCGCAACGGAAGGCGTTGATGGCATTTTTGTCGGCCCTAGCGATTTGGCCGCCGCGCTGGGTCATCTCGGCAATGCTTCTCACCCTGACGTGCAGCAGACGATTCAACATATTTTCGCCCGCGCTAAAGCGCACGGTAAACCGTGCGGCATTCTGGCGCCGGTAGAGGCGGATGCCCGCCGTTATCTGGAATGGGGCGCGACCTTTGTCGCCGTTGGCAGCGATTTAGGCGCATTCCGCGCCAGCACGCAGAAGCTTGCCGACACCTTTAAAAAATAATCCTGGTATGGAAAGAGAGAACGCTATGACGATGAAAGTTGGCTTTATTGGCTTAGGCATCATGGGTAAGCCCATGAGCAAAAACTTACTGAAAGCAGGGTATTCGCTGGTGGTGTCCGATCGTAATCCTGAAGCGATTGCCGACGTCATTGCCGCAGGCGCGGAAACGGCCTCTACGGCGAAGGCGATCGCTGAACAGTGTGACGCCATCATCACGATGCTGCCTAACTCTCCGCATGTGAAAGAGGTTGCGCTGGGCGAGAACGGTATCATCGAAGGCGCGAAGCCGGGAACCGTATTGATTGATATGAGTTCTATCGCGCCGCTGGCAAGCCGTGAAATCAGCGATGCGCTGAAGGCGAAGGGCGTTGAGATGTTGGATGCGCCGGTCAGCGGCGGCGAGCCGAAGGCGATTGATGGCACGCTGTCGGTGATGGTGGGGGGCGATAAAGCCATTTTCGACAAGTACTACGACCTGATGAAAGCGATGGCGGGTTCCGTGGTGCATACCGGCGATATCGGCGCAGGCAACGTCACAAAACTGGCTAACCAGGTGATCGTGGCGTTGAATATCGCCGCCATGTCTGAAGCGCTGACGCTGGCGACTAAAGCGGGCGTCAACCCGGATTTGGTCTATCAGGCGATTCGTGGCGGTCTGGCTGGCAGCACGGTACTGGATGCGAAAGCGCCGATGGTCATGGACAGAAACTTTAAGCCAGGTTTCCGTATCGATCTGCACATTAAAGATCTGGCGAATGCGCTGGATACCTCCCACGGCGTTGGCGCGCAGCTCCCGCTGACCGCCGCCGTTATGGAAATGATGCAGGCGTTACGCGCGGATGGACACGGTAATGACGACCATAGCGCGCTGGCGTGCTACTACGAAAAACTGGCGAAAGTGGAAGTCACTCGCTAACGACGTTGTGCCCGGATGGCGTGTAGCGATCCGGGCCTGAATTTCAGGCTGGATAAGTGAAACGCCATCCGGCGTTGTGCAGTAACAGGCTACCACTATGAAAATCGTAATTGCCCCCGACTCCTATAAAGAAAGCCTTTCTGCCGCCGAGGTAGCGCAGGCGATAGAAAAAGGATTTCGGGAAATTTTCCCCGATGCGCAATATGTCTCTGTTCCGGTTGCCGATGGCGGCGAAGGAACGGTCGAAGCCATGATTGCCGCGACGCAGGGCGTTGAACGCGCCGCATGGGTGACCGGGCCGTTGGGTGAAAAAGTGAAAGCCTGCTGGGGAATGTCCGGGGATGGTAAAACCGCGTTTATTGAAATGGCGGCGGCCAGCGGACTGGCGCTGGTTCCGCCAGAAAAACGCAACCCTTTGATTACTACCTCGCGGGGAACGGGGGAGCTGATATTGCAGGCGCTGGAAAGCGGCGCAAGCAATATCATTATAGGCATTGGCGGCAGCGCGACAAATGACGGCGGCGCAGGGATGATGCAGGCGTTAGGCGCAAAACTGCGCGATGCAAACGGCGCGGATATTGGTTACGGTGGCGGAAGCCTTCATTGTCTAAGCAACATTGATATTTCAGAGCTCGATCCCCGTTTAAAACTCTGCGCTATTCGTGTCGCTTGCGATGTCTCCAATCCTCTTATCGGCGACAATGGCGCATCACGAATTTTTGGGCCGCAGAAAGGCGCGACCGAAGAGAACATTGTTGAGCTGGACAGGAATCTTGCTCATTATGCCGACATCATAAAAAAATCGCTGAATGTCGACGTAAAGGCGGCGCCCGGCGCAGGCGCGGCAGGCGGTATGGGGGCGGCGTTAATGGCTTTTCTCGGTGCGGAATTACGCAGCGGGATCGAAATTGTCACGGCGGCACTGAACCTGGAGGAGCATATCCACGACTGTACGCTGGTGGTGACGGGAGAAGGGCGGATTGATAGCCAAAGCATTCGCGGTAAAGTGCCGATTGGCGTCGCGAATGTGGCGAAAAAATATCATAAGCCAGTGATTGGCATTGCCGGCAGCCTGACGCACGATGTAGGAATAGTACATCATTATGGCATCGACGCTGTCTTTAGCGTACTCACGCGCATCGTGACGCTGGAGGAGGCTTTTCGGGGCGCTTTTGACAATATTTATCGGGCATCCAGAAATGTTGCTGCCGCTCTGGCGATAGGAATGCGCAGCGCAGGGTGACAAAGTCGCGCGAACCCTCTATACTGCGCGCCGAAGCTGACCAGACAGTCGCCGCTTCGTCGTCGTCCTTTCGGGGAGACGGGCGGAGGGGAGGAAAGTCCGGGCTCCATAGGGCAGGGTGCCAGGTAACGCCTGGGGGGGGAAACCCACGACCAGTGCAACAGAGAGCAAACCGCCGATGGCCCACGCAAGTGGGATCAGGTAAGGGTGAAAGGGTGCGGTAAGAGCGCACCGCGCGGCTGGTAACAGTCCGTGGCACGGTAAACTCCACCCGGAGCAAGGCCAAATAGGGGTTCATAAGGTACGGCCCGTACTGAACCCGGGTAGGCTGCTTGAGCCAGTGAGCGATTGCTGGCCTAGATGAATGACTGTCCACGACAGAACCCGGCTTATCGGTCAGTTTCACTTCTTCATAAAACCCGCTTCGGCGGGTTTTTGCTTTTACAGGGCGGCAGGATGAATGACTGTCCACGACGCTATACCCAAAAGAAAGCGGCTTATCGGTCAGTTTCACTTCTTCATAAAACCCGCTTCGGCGGGTTTTTGCTTTTACAGGGCGACAGGATGAATGACTGTCCACAACACTATACCCAAAAGAAAGCGGCTTATCGGTCAGTTTCACCTCTTCATAAACCCCGTCAGTGTAAGCTGGCGGGTTTTTGCTTTTACAGGGCGGCAGGATGAATGACTGTCCACGACGCTATACCCGAAAGAAAGCGGCTTATCGGTCAGTTTCACCTCTTCATAAAATCCGCTTCGGCGGGTTTTTGCTTATCAGGCCGGTGAAGGGTATAGAGGTTGCAGAAGACGCCAGTGTCACCATCCGGCAATTAATTGACAGCCGTGGTGACATAATATTATTCGTTTTTGTGATGAGAAACACAAAACGCTATGGATTGCGCTCTTTTTAGTTGAAGTGAAAAGCAATCGATTTCTTTCACAAAATTACATCCTGAAAAACAGCAAGAAAACGGTGTAAATTATTTGTTGCAAATGAAAATTAAATGTATGAAATATTTTGGTTAAAATTTTATTAAATGTTTCTTTACAAACAAATAAGGTAAAAAAATGTGACGCGTAACGGTTTTTAAGCGCATTTACCTTCGGTTTATACTTAAATTTGAGAAATTACGTTTTAAATTTAACGCTGGAATTGTCGATAAAATGTCCCGTAATTGATTGAAATATCGTCTTCATGGGATGTCGAAAATAGGAGATAAAATAGGCTGGTTATCGCCATAATATATCGTTATCCCGACCATTTTTTTTGATTGAAATCAGGCTAAGTTACTGTCTTGTTTTTGTAACTCATTGAAGTAATAGGTTTTCTTTATTTAATAAAGACCATGTAAAAATTGCGGTAAGTTAATTTGTGAGTGGTCGCACATAACCTTTAAGATTTAATTTGCTACACTTCCTGCCGTTCACAATGTTATTTCAGAGCGGTAGATATGAATACTCTTGTTCTCCCTAAAACACAGCATTTGGTGGTCTTTCAGGAAGTCATTAGAAGTGGTTCTATCGGTTCTGCCGCAAAATCGTTAGGGTTAACCCAACCCGCCGTCAGTAAAATCATTAGCGATGTTGAGGCCTATTTTGGCGTTGAGCTAATTGTACGCAAAAATACCGGCGTTACGTTGACCGAAGCGGGACAGGTACTGCTTTCCTGGTCTGAATCTATCACCCGCGAAATGAAAAACATGATCAACGAGATGAACAGTATGACGTGCAATACCGTTGTCGACGTCTCGTTTGGTTTTCCTTCGCTGATTGGCTTTACCTTCATGTCCGATATGATTCATAAGTTCAAAGAGGTATTTCCAAAAGCGCAGGTATCCATGTACGAAGCCCAGCTCTCTTCATTCCTGCCGGCCCTGCGCGACGGGCGGCTGGACTTTGCTATCGGTACGCTCAGTAATGAAATGCAGCTACAGGATCTGCATGTCGAGCCGCTGTTTGAATCAGAGTTTGTCCTGGTAGCCAGCAAGTCCCGAACATGCACCGGCACCATCACACTGGAATCGTTAAAGGACGAACAGTGGGCGTTGCCGCAAACGAATATGGGCTACTACAGCGAATTACTCACCACTCTACAACGAAATGGCATCAGCATCGAAAACATTGTTAAAACAGATTCCGTTGTCACAATATATAATCTTGTTCTCAATGCTGATTTCTTAACTGTTATTCCCTGCGATATGACCACGCCTTTTGGCTCTAATCAATTTATCACGATACCAATCAAAGACACATTACCCGTCGCACGTTATGCGGCGGTATGGTCTAAAAATTATCGTATCAAAAAAGCCGCTTCAGTATTAGTAGAATTGGCTAAGCAATATTCATCATATAATGGATGCAGACGCAGGCAGTTAATAGAAATTGAATGATATGGAATAAACATATTTAGCGAAATTGACGCCACCTGTTTCTTTTGAACAGTGGGCAACGGTAACTTATTTTTAATACCCAGGTTAAGAGGTTATAATGCACATTACATACGATCTCCCGGTTGCAATTGAAGATATCCTCGAAGCGAAAAAAAGACTGGCGGGGAAGATATATAAAACGGGAATGCCTCGCTCTAACTATTTTAGTGAACGTTGCAAAGGCGAAATATTTCTCAAGTTTGAAAATATGCAGCGTACGGGTTCATTTAAAATTCGTGGCGCTTTTAACAAACTTAGCTCGTTAACGGAGGCGGAAAAACGTAAAGGCGTCGTGGCCTGTTCCACAGGTAATCATGCACAGGGCGTTTCTCTTTCTTGCGCAATGCTGGGTATTGACGGCAAAGTCGTGATGCCGAAGGGCGCGCCAAAGTCAAAAGTGGCGGCCACCTGTGATTATTCGGCGGAAGTGGTGCTCCACGGTGACAACTTCAATGACACCATTGCTAAGGTGAGTGAAATTGTCGAAACCGAAGGCCGCATTTTTATTCCGCCTTACGACGATCCAAAAGTCATTGCCGGGCAGGGTACTATTGGTCTGGAAATTATGGAAGATCTGTACGATGTCGATAATGTCATCGTGCCTATTGGCGGCGGCGGTTTAATTGCAGGTATTGCCATTGCGATTAAATCGATTAACCCGACCATTAAAGTTATCGGCGTACAGGCCGAAAATGTTCACGGTATGGCGGCGTCTTATTACGCTGGCGAAATAACCGCGCACCGAACGACCGGCACCCTGGCGGATGGTTGTGATGTCTCCCGCCCGGGTAATTTAACCTATGAAATTGTTCGTGAATTAGTCGATGACATTGTTCTGGTTAGCGAAGATGAAATTCGTAACAGCATGATCGCTTTAATTCAGCGCAATAAGGTTATTACTGAAGGCGCTGGCGCACTGGCCTGCGCCGCACTATTAAGCGGGAAATTAGATAGCCATATTCAGAACAGAAAAACGGTCAGTATTATTTCTGGCGGCAATATCGATCTTTCTCGTGTATCACAAATTACGGGTTTAGTTGACGCTTAATCTTTTCGTGAGGATAGGATATGAGTACTACTGATAGCATTGTATCCAGCCAGGCAAAACAGTCGTCATGGCGTAAATCGGACACGACGTGGACGCTGGGTTTATTTGGTACCGCCATCGGCGCCGGGGTGCTGTTCTTCCCTATCCGCGCCGGGTTTGGCGGGCTTATCCCCATTCTGCTGATGCTGGTTTTAGCTTATCCCATTGCGTTCTATTGTCACCGGGCGCTGGCGCGTCTGTGTTTATCCGGGTCTAATCCGTCCGGCAATATTACGGAAACGGTCGAAGAGCACTTTGGTAAAACGGGCGGGGTAGTTATCACGTTCCTTTACTTCTTTGCGATTTGTCCGCTGCTGTGGATTTATGGCGTCACCATTACTAACACGTTCATGACGTTTTGGGAAAACCAGTTGCAGATACCAGCGTTGAATCGCGGTTTCGTGGCGCTGTTCTTGCTGCTGCTGATGGCCTTTGTGATCTGGTTTGGTAAAGATCTGATGGTTAAGGTGATGAGTTACCTGGTATGGCCGTTTATCGCCAGTCTGGTGCTAATCTCATTATCGCTGATTCCTTACTGGAACTCGGCGGTTATCGATCAGGTTGATCTCAGTAATATCGCGCTGACCGGGCACGATGGCATACTGGTTACGGTGTGGCTGGGCATCTCTATTATGGTGTTCTCCTTTAACTTTTCGCCCATCGTCTCTTCCTTCGTGGTGTCTAAGCGTGAAGAGTATGAGAAAGAGTTTGGCCGCGAATTTACCGAGCGTAAATGTTCACAGATCATCTCGCGCGCCATATGCTGATGGTCGCCGTGGTGATGTTCTTCGCCTTTAGCTGTCTGTTTACGCTCTCCCCGCAGAACATGGCGGATGCGAAAGCGCAGAACATTCCGGTACTTTCCTACCTGGCCAACCATTTCGCCTCTTTGTCGGGGACAAAATCCACTTTTGCAACGGTGCTGGAGTATGGCGCGTCTATCATCGCGCTGGTTGCTATTTTCAAATCTTTCTTCGGCCACTACCTGGGGACGCTGGAAGGGCTGAACGGCCTGGTGCTGAAATTCGGTTATAAAGGCGATAAAACCAAAGTCTCTATGGGCAAGCTTAATACCATCAGCATGATCTTCATTATGGGATCTACCTGGGTCGTAGCTTACGCAAACCCGAACATTCTGGACCTGATTGAAGCGATGGGCGCGCCGATTATCGCCTCACTGTTATGCCTGCTGCCGATGTACGCCATTCGTAAAGCGCCGTCGCTGGCGAAGTACCGTGGTCGTCTGGATAACGTGTTCGTCACCCTGATTGGTCTGCTGACCATCCTGAATATTGTCTACAAATTGTTCTAATCCTCACGTTTAGCCTGCGTTCCGCCCCAGGGCGTGGACGCAGGCTGACATCGACGGAGGCACTACATGAATGAATTTCCGGTCGTTCTGGTCATTAATTGCGGATCATCTTCTATCAAATTCTCTGTACTGGATGTCGCTACCTGTGATGTTTTAATGGCGGGAATAGCAGATGGAATGAATACTGAAAACGCCTTTTTATCTATTAATGGCGATAAGCCGATAAACCTCTCGCACTCTAATTATGAGGACGCGTTAAAAGCCATTGCCTTTGAGCTGGAAAAACGTGATTTAACGGATAGCGTGGCATTAATTGGTCACCGTATCGCGCACGATGGAGAGCTATTTACGCAGTCCGTCATTATTACCGATGAGATTATCGATAATATTCGTCGGGTATCACCTTTAGCGCCGCTGCATAATTACGCTAATTTAAGCGGCATTGACGCGGCGCGGCGCCTTTTCCCGGCCGTGCGTCAGGTGGCGGTATTTGATACCAGTTTCCACCAGACGCTGGCGCCGGAAGCCTATTTATACGGATTGCCGTGGGAATATTTTTCCAGCCTGGGTGTGCGTCGCTACGGCTTTCACGGTACGTCGCATCGCTATGTTTCGCGGCGCGCGTATGAACTGCTTGACCTCGATGAAAAAAACTCGGGTCTGATTGTCGCGCATCTGGGCAATGGGGCGTCTATCTGCGCGGTACGCAATGGTCAGAGCGTGGACACCTCAATGGGGATGACGCCGCTTGAGGGGCTGATGATGGGCACTCGCAGCGGCGACGTTGATTTCGGCGCGATGGCGTGGATAGCCAAAGAAACCGGGCAGACGTTGAGCGATCTGGAGCGAGTGGTGAATAAAGAGTCCGGTTTGCTCGGCATCTCCGGGTTGTCATCCGACCTTAGAGTCCTGGAAAAAGCCTGGCACGAAGGACATGAGCGCGCCCGGTTAGCGATAAAAACGTTTGTCCACCGTATCGCCCGTCACATTGCCGGACACGCGGCATCGTTACATCGGCTGGATGGCATTATTTTTACCGGCGGTATTGGTGAAAATTCAGTATTAATTCGCCAGTTGGTCATTGAACATTTGGGCGTACTGGGGCTTACGTTAGACGTTGAAATGAATAAGCAGCCGAATTCTCACGGCGAGCGCATTATTTCCGTTAACCCTTCTCAGGTTATTTGCGCTGTTATTCCCACGAATGAAGAGAAAATGATTGCCCTTGATGCCATTCATTTAGGCAACGTGAAAGCACCAGTGGAATTTGCATAACTTAACGGCTGTTCTGTAGAGAGATTATTTTTCATGAAGGTAAATATCGATACCAGCGATATGCTGTATGCCGAAGCATGGCGTGATTTTAAAGGTACGGACTGGAAAGAAGAAATTAATGTCTGTGATTTTATTCAGCATAACTATACGCCCTATGAGGGGGATGAATCTTTTCTCGCCGACGCGACGCCAGCGACCACAGCGTTGTGGGAAAAGGTGATGGCGGGAATACGTATCGAGAACGCGACCCATGCGCCGGTGGATTTCGATACCAACATCGCGACGACGATTACCGCGCACGATGCGGGGTATATTGAAAAAGAGCTGGAAAAAATCGTCGGTTTACAAACGGATAAGCCGCTTAAACGCGCTTTGCATCCGTTTGGCGGCGTTAACATGATCAAAAGTTCATTCCACGCTTATGGCCGGGAAATGGACGCCGATTTTGAATATACCTTTACCGACCTGCGGAAAACCCATAATCAGGGCGTATTCGATGTTTACTCGCCGGATATGCTGCGCTGCCGTAAATCCAGCGTATTAACCGGTTTGCCGGATGGTTATGGTCGCGGGCGCATTATTGGCGATTATCGCCGCGTCGCGCTGTATGGCATCCGTTATCTGGTGCGCGAACGCGAGCTGCAATTCGCCGACCTGCAGTCGAATCTGGAGCGGGGACAGAATCTTGAGGCGACGATTCGCCTGCGTGAGGAGTTGGCGGAGCACCGTCGCGCGCTGCTGCAAATGCAGGAGATGGCGGCGAAATACGGCTATGATATCTCCCGCCCGGCGCGGAACGCGCAGGAAGCGGTACAGTGGCTCTACTTCGCTTATCTGGCGGCGGTAAAATCGCAAAATGGCGGTGCAATGTCGCTGGGAAGAACCGCCTCGTTCCTTGATATCTACATTGAGCGCGATTTCAACGCGGGTCTTCTGACAGAGCAGCAGGCGCAGGAGCTGATCGACCATTTCATCATGAAGATCCGCATGGTGCGCTTCCTGCGCACGCCGGAATTTGATTCGCTCTTTTCCGGCGATCCGATCTGGGCCACCGAAGTTATTGGCGGGATGGGGCTTGATGGCCGCACGCTGGTGACGAAGAACTCTTTCCGTTATCTGCATACCCTGCACACGATGGGGCCAGCGCCGGAGCCGAACCTGACCATACTGTGGTCAGAAGCGTTGCCGGTGGCATTCAAGAAATATGCTGCGCAGGTCTCCATCGTGACCTCATCTTTGCAGTATGAAAACGACGATTTAATGCGTACCGACTTTAACAGCGACGATTACGCCATCGCTTGTTGCGTCAGCCCGATGGTCATCGGTAAGCAGATGCAGTTCTTCGGCGCGCGCGCCAACCTTGCCAAAACGTTGCTGTACGCTATCAATGGCGGCGTTGACGAGAAACTGAAAATCCAGGTTGGGCCGAAAACCGCGCCGTTAACGGATGAGGTGCTGGATTATGACGCAGTAATGGAGAGCCTCGACCATTTTATGGACTGGCTGGCGGTGCAGTACATTAGCGCGCTGAACATCATTCACTATATGCACGATAAGTACAGCTATGAAGCTTCGCTGATGGCGCTGCACGACCGTGATGTGTATCGGACGATGGCGTGCGGCATCGCCGGACTGTCGGTGGCGGCGGATTCCCTATCCGCCATCAGGTACGCTCAGGTGAAGCCGATTCGCGACGAAAATGGCCTTGCCATCGACTTTGCTATTGAAGGCGAGTATCCGCAGTACGGCAACAACGATGAGCGCGTGGACAGCATCGCCTGCGACCTGGTGAAACGCTTTATGCAAAAAATTAGCGTGTTGCCGACGTATCGCAATGCGGTGCCGACGCAGTCCATTTTGACCATCACCTCGAACGTCGTGTACGGGCAGAAGACCGGCAATACGCCGGATGGACGCCGCGCCGGAACGCCGTTCGCGCCGGGGGCGAACCCGATGCACGGTCGTGACCGCAAAGGGGCGGTGGCCTCGCTGACGTCGGTGGCGAAACTGCCGTTTACCTACGCCAAAGACGGTATTTCGTACACCTTCTCGATTGTGCCTGCGGCGCTCGGGAAAGAAGATGCGGTGCGGAAAACCAATCTTGTCGGCCTGCTGGACGGCTATTTCCATCATGAAGCACAGGTAGAAGGCGGGCAGCATCTGAACGTCAATGTCATGAACCGTGAAATGTTGCTGGATGCGATTGAACATCCGGAAAACTACCCGAACCTGACGATCCGCGTTTCCGGCTATGCCGTGCGCTTCAATGCGCTGACTCGTGAGCAGCAACAGGACGTTATTTCGCGCACCTTTACTCAGGCGATGTAACGTGAACGGGGCGATCGTGTGGATCGCCCCGCGACGGATCTTCACTGAACGGTAATCTTAGGGGGAGATATGATTAGCGCATTTGATATTTTTAAGATTGGCATTGGACCTTCAAGCTCCCATACCGTAGGGCCAATGAATGCAGGAAAATGTTTTATCGATCGGCTGATCGACAGCGGCGACCTGCCGCGAACGACGCGCATCACGGTTGATCTTTACGGATCGCTATCGCTGACGGGCAAAGGCCACGCGACCGATACCGCCATCATTATGGGTCTTGCGGGCAATACGCCGCAGGATGTCAATATTGATAGCATTCCGGCGTTTATCCAGGAGGTTGCCCGCAGCAGCCGTTTATCGGTGGCGGGTGGCGCGCATGTGGTGGATTTTCCCGTCGCCGACAGTATTCTCTTTCACGCTGAAACCCTGGCGCGCCATGAAAACGGTATGCGAATTACCGCCTGGCACGGGCAAACGCCGCTTTTACACAAAACGTATTACTCTATTGGCGGCGGCTTTATTGTCGAAGAGGAACGTTTTGGTCAGTCGCACGACGTAGAAAAATCGGTGCCGTATGATTTTCATTCCGCCAGCGAACTGCTGACGCTGTGTGAAAGGCAGGGGCTCTCGGTTTCCGGCCTGATGATGCAAAATGAACTGGCGTTGCGGAGCAAAGAGCAGATTGACGCTGGCTTTGCCCGCATTTGGCAGGTGATGGCGACCGGAATTGAACGTGGCATGAATACTGAGGGCGTGCTGCCGGGGCCGCTGAACGTCCCACGCCGCGCGGTAGCGTTACGGCGTCTGCTGGTCTCCAGCGATAATCTCTCCCGCGATCCGATGAACGTCATCGACTGGATTAACATGTTCGCCCTGGCCGTGAGCGAAGAGAACGCGGCGGGCGGGCGAGTGGTCACCGCGCTGACCAACGGCGCGTGCGGCATTATTCCCGCGGTGCTGGCCTATTACGACAAATTCCGTCGTCCGGTCAATGCCAACTCTATCGCCCGTTATCTGCTGTCGGCGGGGGCAATTGGCATGCTGTACAAGATGAACGCCTCGATATCCGGCGCGGAAGTGGGGTGTCAGGGCGAGGTTGGCGTCGCGTGTTCGATGGCGGCGGCGGGGCTGACAGAACTGCTGGGCGGCAGCCCGGCGCAGGTCTGTATTGCGGCGGAAATTGCGATGGAGCATAACCTTGGCCTCACCTGTGACCCGGTGGCGGGTCAGGTGCAAATCCCTTGTATTGAACGTAATGCGATTAACGCCGTTAAAGCGGTAAATGCGGCGCGAATGGCGCTACGCCGTACCTCTGAGCCGCGGGTTTCGCTCGATAAAGTGATCGAAACCATGTACGAAACGGGTAAAGACATGAACGACAAATATCGCGAGACGTCGCGCGGCGGTCTGGCGATTAAAGTCGTTTGTGGATAGGCCCGACAGGCGCAGAGTGAGCAGGCTATGGGATAACGCAGAAGACAGAAGCTGAGAAAAGGGCGCACCAAAGTGCGCCCTTTTTTGTTGTGATACGCGTCAAATAGAGAAAATAACAATATTAAATAAATAGTAAATAGAAAATAATTCTTAACCCACAAGAAATGCAGGCGTTTTATTGGTAAGTTTTTCTCTTATCGTGCGCGTATGATTTTCTTATTACAAGAAAGTACCTGCACCTCACGTTCTGCATATCGCCTTGCTGCGGCACGAAAAATAAAAAAACCTCTACCTACACATTGAGCGAGAATTTTATGGAATCGGCTAGTAATACCAGCGTAATCCTCGACGCATCAGCCCCGGCGCGTCGGGCAGGGATGACAGAAAGCGAATGGCGTGAAGCCATCAAATTTGATAGTACCGACACCGGCTGGGTCATTATGAGTATCGGGATGGCGATCGGCGCAGGGATCGTTTTTCTTCCTGTCTAGGTTGGCCTGATGGGACTTTGGGTCTTTTTACTCTCTTCTATTATTGGTTATCCGGCCATGTACCTGTTCCAGCGGCTGTTTATTAATACGCTGGCGGAATCCCCGGAATGTAAAGACTACCCCAGCGTGATCAGCGGCTATCTGGGCAAAAACTGGGGTATTTTATTAGGCGCGCTGTACTTTGTGATGCTCGTCATCTGGATGTTCGTCTATTCTACGGCGATTACTAACGACAGCGCCTCTTATCTGCATACTTTCGGCGTAACGGAAGGATTACTTTCCGATAGTCCATTTTATGGTCTGGTGCTGATCTGCATCCTGGTGGCGATTTCCTCACGCGGTGAAAAATTACTGTTCAAAATTTCCACCGGCATGGTGCTGACCAAGCTACTGGTAGTGGCGGCGCTGGGCGTCTCTATGGTGGGTATGTGGCATCTGTATAACATTGGCGCGCTGCCGCCGATGGCCCTGCTGATTAAAAACGCCATTATTACCCTGCCATTTACGCTGACCTCGATTTTATTTATCCAGACGTTAAGCCCAATGGTGATCTCTTACCGTTCACGCGAAAAATCTATTGAGGTCGCACGCCATAAGCGCTGCGCGCCATGAATATCGCGTTTGGCATCCTGTTCGTTACCGTCTTTTTCTATGCGGTTTCCTTCACCCTGGCGATGGGGCATGACGAAGCGGTGAAAGCCTACGAGCAGAATATTTCCGCCCTGGCGATCGCCGCGCAATTTATTAGCGGCGATGGCGCTAGCTGGGTCAAAGTGGTTAGCGTAATTCTGAACATCTTTGCCGTCATGACCGCCTTCTTTGGCGTTTATTTAGGATTCCGCGAAGCGACGCAAGGCATTGTGATGAATATCCTGCGCCGCAAAATGCCCGCCGAGAAGATTAAGGAAAATCTGGTACAGCGCGGCATTATGATTTTCGCTATTTTGCTGGCCTGGAGCGCCATTGTGCTCAACGCGCCGGTACTGAGCTTCACCTCTATTTGTAGCCCTATCTTCGGTATGGTGGGCTGTTTAATTCCGGCATGGTTGGTCTACAAGGTTCCCGCATTGCACAAATATAAAGGCGCTTCGTTGTACCTGATTATTATTACCGGTCTGCTGCTATGCGTTTCTCCGTTCCTGGCATTCTCTTGATATACCTGAGATTAAGGTTGTTGTTATGTTTGAATCTAAAATAAATCCATTGTGGCAAAGTTTTATCCTGGCCGTACAGGAAGAAGTAAAACCGGCGCTGGGGTGTACTGAGCCAATTTCACTGGCGCTGGCAGCAGCGGCGGCGGCGGCTGAACTTGACGGCACAGTTGAACGCATTGACGCGTGGGTTTCGCCTAATCTGATGAAAAATGGTATGGGCGTTACCGTTCCAGGAACGGGAATGGTAGGGCTACCGATCGCCGCGGCGCTTGGCGCGTTGGGCGGTGATGCGAAAGCCGGGTTGGAGGTGTTAAAAGACGCTTCCGCTAAAGCCGTTGCCGATGCAAAAGCGATGCTGGCCGCCGGACATGTTGCAGTGATGTTGCAGGAGCCATGTAACGATATCCTGTTTTCACGGGCGAAAGTGTATAGCGGCGATAGCTGGGCATGTGTCACGATCGTCGGCGATCATACAAATATTGTGCGGATAGAAACCGACAAGGGCGTGGTATTTACCCAAGCCGATAATGCGCAGGAAGAAGAAAAAACCTCGCCACTGGGAGTGCTGTCTCATACCTCGCTGGAAGAGATCCTGGCGTTTGTGAATGCGGTGCCCTTTGACGCTATCCGCTTTATTCTCGATGCGGCCAGGCTAAACGGCGCGTTGTCGCAGGAGGGCTTGCGTGGTTCCTGGGGGCTGCATATTGGTTCGACGCTGGCCAAACAGTGCGATCGCGGTCTGCTGGCGAAAGATCTCTCCACGGCGATTTTGATCCGTACCAGCGCGGCGTCAGACGCCAGAATGGGCGGTGCCACGTTGCCCGCGATGAGCAACTCCGGCTCCGGCAACCAGGGGATTACCGCCACGGTGCCAGTCATGGTGGTTGCTGAACATGTCGGCGCCGATGACGAGTGCCTGGCGCGCGCGCTAATGTTATCGCATTTGAGCGCTATCTATATTCACCATCAGCTTCCGCGTTTGTCGGCGCTGTGCGCGGCAACTACGGCGGCAATGGGCGCGGCAGCGGGTATGGCGTGGCTGATAGATGGTCGTTACGACACTATCGCAATGGCTATCAGCAGTATGATTGGTGATGTCAGCGGGATGATTTGCGATGGCGCGTCGAATAGCTGCGCGATGAAAGTCTCTACCAGCGCGTCGGCGGCGTGGAAAGCCGTACTGATGGCGTTGGATGATACGGCGGTGACCGGAAACGAAGGGATTGTGGCGCACAATGTCGAACAATCTATTTCGAATTTGTGTTCGCTGGCGTGTCGCTCAATGCAGCAGACAGACAAGCAGATCATCGAGATTATGGCCAGTAAAGCGCATTAATAATAACGCCCCGGCATGACGTCGGGGCAGCGTGTTGCCCGATGGCGCTGCGCTTATCGGGTCTACCCGTTATCAGCCGGATCGGGCGCTTGCGCCGCCATCCGGCATGATTTCAGGCTGCGGCCTCTTCTTCTGCCAGCCGGGCTTCGGCGTCCGCCACGATGGCTTCCAGTTCGGTTAGCATCTCTTCATAGCCCAGCGGCACAGCGGCGCTCATCGCCTCCTGTACGGCAGGTTTTACCACGGGCTGACGTTTCTTCGCCGATTTTTTGCTCATCTTGCGACTCCTTTTCTGGCTGGCTACACCGGTAAATCTACCAGTAATGCGCGCAGCGGCGTATCGGCAACCAGCGTAATGTTAGGTTCATCACGAATAAATGCGCCATCTCCGCAGGTTAACGCCTCGCGTTCTTCGTTGTGCGTCATCGCGTGGAACGTACCGTGAATCGACTGCAAATAGGCGCGCGGCCCGTGAAGCTGGAAGTTAAGCGATTCGCCTTTCTCCAGCGTAATATGATGTACCCAGACCTGTTGGCGCAGTTGTAAGCTGTTTTGCTCACCGTCGGGCGAGGCAAGAAGCTGTTGTTGCGCCGTCGAGAGTGGGATTTTTTGTACCAGCGCGTTTTCCCGTTCAGGACAGGCGTCAAGCCACAGTTGCATTCGGGTTAACGGCTTAACTTTGCTGAGATTATGTTCGCTGTAGCTAATGCCCGGCTGCGCGGCGAGCAGCAACGCTTCGCCCGCTTTAGCCTGTACATGGTTGCCGTCGCTGTCGCGGTATTCCGCTTCGCCGTCCAGAATCAGGTTTAAAATATCCACCTTTGGATAAGTTCGAGGCTGAAAAGAGGCGCCCGGCGCCAGCACTTCCTGGTTCAGTACGCGCAACGACGCGTAGCCCAGCAGTGTAGGGTCGAAGTAGTGTCCAAAGGAGAAGGTATAGCGGGCCTGTAGCCATCCGTAGTCTGCCTGTCCACATTGTTTGGCGGTTCGGGTCGTAATCATCGTTATTAACCTCTCTTTACTTCCTTTTATGTTAAGGGGCTGGACGCTGCATTGTTAGCCAGATATTCTGCCCGGTATGTTCAAATTTCCTGAATGAGAACGTTATGGCTAAAGAGAGAGCGCTGACGCTTGAAGCATTGCGTGTGATGGACGCCATTGACCGCCGGGGCAGTTTTGCCGCAGCGGCTGATGAGTTGGGGCGGGTGCCCTCCGCGCTGAGTTACACCATGCAGAAGCTGGAAGAAGAGTTGGACGTTGTACTGTTCGATCGCTCCGGCCATCGTACAAAATTCACCAACGTCGGACGTATGCTGCTGGAACGCGGGCGGGTATTGCTGGAAGCGGCAGACAAGTTAACGACGGATGCTGAAGCGTTGGCCCGCGGTTGGGAAACGCATCTGACGCTGGTCACTGAAGCTCTGGTACCGACGCCTGCTTTTTTTCCGCTGATCGACCGGCTGGCCGCTAAAGCCAATACGCAGCTTTCATTGATTACCGAAGTACTGGCTGGCGCATGGGAGCGGCTTGAGCAGGGACGGGCGGATATCGTTATCGCCCCGGATATGCATTTTCGATCGTCGTCGGAAATTAACTCCCGTAAGTTGTATACGTTAATGAATGTGTATGTCGCCGCGCCTGACCACTCTATTCATCAGGAGCCGGAGCCGCTTTCGGAAGTGACGCGGGTTAAATACCGCGGCGTAGCGGTAGCGGATACCGCGCGCGAGCGGCCGGTATTAACGGTGCAACTGCTGGATAAGCAGCCACGTCTGACGGTAAGCACGATTGAAGATAAACGTCAGGCGCTGCTGGCCGGGCTTGGCGTCGCGACGATGCCATATTCGATGGTGGAACAGGATATTGCCGAAGGGCGGCTACGCGTAGTCAGCCCGGAATCGACCAGCGAAATCGATATTATTATGGCCTGGCGGCGCGACAGTATGGGGGAGGCAAAAGCCTGGTGCCTGCGGGAAATACCTAAGCTATTCGCCGGAAAATAAATAGCGCGCGGCGCTTTAAAAGCGGCGCCGCGCCGCCCTCAGGAAAAACGTTTCGGATCGGGGCCGAAGCGGTTGTCGCCCGGTGTACCATTCTGGCAGTTGAACGCGATGATGATAAGCCAGCCGATAATGGGGATAAGTAGCAACAGTAGCCACCATGCGGAGCGGTCAGTGTCATGCAGACGACGGAACTGCACGGCCCACCACGGTAAAAAGATCAGAACGCCGTAAATGGTGGTCAGAACGCCTTCACCCCCGGCGCGTTGCCAGCCAAGCATGGCGTCCAGCAGGCCCAACACAAAGGTAAAGATGATATTGACCAGAATAAACATCCAGTACTCTTTGCGTCGCGCGCGGCCGCCAAATCCCAGATAATTTTTTAAAACCTTTAAATACCAATCCATTTTCGCCTCAATAATGGTTCAATCACTTGTTTTTAAAGTAATCAAACTAAGAATAGCTGCGAATGAAATGCTGGTAAATATTTGTGGCATTTATTAATAAGGCGTCCCGGAGGACGCCTGAAATTAGCCAAAGCGCACGTCGTGCCCGTGAGGTTCGAGCAGATCCTGCCACGGTCCGACAGAAATGATACCCGTGGGGTTAATCGTTTTATGGCTACGGAAATAGTGGTGACGAATATGGTCCATATTGACGGTTTCAGCAATGCCCGGTATTTGATAGATATCGCGCAGGAAACCGTACAGATTCAGGTAGTCGCTGATTCGGTATTTGTCGCATTTGAAATGAGTCACGTAAACCGGATCAAAGCGTACCAGGGTCGTCCATAAGCGGATATCCGCCTCGGTCAACTGGTTGCCCGTCAGATAGCGGTGCTGTCCGAGAATCTGTTCCAGGCGCGCCAGCGCAGTAAACACCTTTTCTACCGCTTCATCATACGCTTGCTGGCTAGTGGCGAAGCCTGCTTTATAAACGCCGTTATTAACGTTGTCATAAATCCAGCCGTTTAACTCGTCAATTTTGCTTTGCAGCGCGGGGGGATAGTAATCCCCGGCTTTAGCGCCCAGCCCATCGAAAGCGGAGTTAAACATACGAATGATTTCGGCGGACTCGTTGCTGACGATAGTATGATTTTTTTTATCCCATAAGACCGGCACGGTGACGCGGCCGCTGTAGTGTGGATCGGCGTGCAGATACAACTGGTAGAGAAATTCATGCTGATAGAGGGTATCGCCGGTGGCCGCCGGAAAAGTATCATCAAACGTCCAGCCGTTTTCCAGCATCAATGGATTCACGACAGAAACCGGAATAAACGGCTCCAGACCTTTCAGTTTACGGAAAATGAGCGTGCGATGCGCCCAGGGGCAGGCAAGGGAAACGTACAGATGGTAACGATCTTTTTCTGCGGCGAATCCGCCTTCGCCGGAAGGTCCGGGCGCGCCGTCAGCGGTAAGCCAGTTGCGGAAAGCCGACGCTGAACGCTGAAATTTCCCCCCGGAAGATTTGGTGTCATACCAGGTATCGTGCCAGACGCCATCGATCAGTTGTCCCATGTCTCTCTCCTTCAGATAACAAAAGCGAGGCGCTATTCCCTCGCTTTTTTAATTGAGTATAGATTGCTTACCACTTTTTATTCAGCAGACGGTCAAGGCTGAACGCGCCAGGCCCGGTTAACGCCAGTAATAAGAATCCTCCGGCAATGGTCAGGTTTTTCATAAACATCAGCGAGTTTACACCTTCTGCAAAATTGCTATGGAAGATCAATGCCGTCAGCAACGTAAAACCAGCGGTGAAAAGCGCAGTGGTGCGGGTGAGGAACCCCAGCAGAATCGCCAGACCGCCGCCGAACTCAAGCAGTATGGTGAGCGGCAGCAGGAATCCTGGTACGCCCATCGCTTCCATATACTGCTGTGTGCCCGCATAGCCGCTAATTTTTCCCCATCCTGCGGTAATAAACAGAACTGGCATTAAAATACGCGCTATCAGTACACCAATATCTTCTAATTTTTTCATTTTATTCTCCAGGAGGCCGATTCGGCGGCTGCTGCTATTTTCATGAGCAATGGCGCGGTTTAGCGCGTCATTGTTATCGCTGGAGAGAATCATAAACGTGGCGTACAGGAATTGTTAGCAAGGAAAATTGCCAAATTTTTTCAAAAAATTTGAGTGATTGATAAAGAGACGATATGCATAAAAGTATCGCGCCACCAGGTGTAATCGGGTGATAACCTGATGGCGCGATGCTATAAAAGAAAAGATATTAACCGCGGAGCTGTTGTTGACGGAGGGTAGTTTTTACCAGGCGCCAGGCGCTCCAGATACCCAGGCCGCGTTTCGCCCAGCGTACCAACATATTAGGATGACGGATGGTCCAGATGGCCATTACGCTGCTACCGACCAGCGCCCAGGAGCGCAGGCTTAACACCGTATTCCAGCCGCGATCGTACGCGCCGGTGGTCTCCAGCCAGTCGCGACGGCTGGCGGACAGATCCAGCCGTTGCTGCTGGATCTGACTGAGAAGCAGCGCTTTACGTTTTTCGCGTTCGCCTTTGCTGCTCACGACTGATCGTCCTCCAGAATTTGCCGATCGTTAGCCAGTTCGTGCCGCGTATGGCGCAATAGCGTGGACTGACGCGCTTTGCGCAAAGTCCAGATGCCGCCGATTAGCGCAAGCACTAACAGTACAACTGTGGTAGCGATCATCGCGTTCAAACGGTACTGAGGATCGATAGCCCAGATGACCAGAACCATCAGGCTCATTAAGCCAAACGCCGCGAAGAGCATGGTAAGACCTACCATCAGCAAAAGCTGAAAGAGGTTCGCTTTCTCTTCTTCCAGTTCTACTACCGCCAGTCGCAGCCGGGTTTCCACCATCTCAACGATAATGGTGACAATCCGCTGCCCGATACCCAGTACGCTTTTGCCTGGTCCTTGTGCCTGTCGAGAGTCCGCCATAATTAACGACGCGTCAGCAGTACGCCCAACACCAGACCGACAGCGGCGCCAATGCCTACGCCTGTCCAGGGGTTTTCGCGCACATAATCATCGGCACGGGCGGCGGCGACGCGAGTCTGTTTGGCAATCACATCACCCGTTTCGCCCAGGCGGTAACGGCTCTCTTTCAGCGCGCGCTCGGCTTTGCTACGAATCTTACTCAACTCTTCTTTCGACTTTTCGCCCGAAGAGCTCAGCACTTCTTCGAGCGTATCGGTCAGGGATTTCAACTCAGCGCGCAGATGTTCCGTAGTGTTATCTTTCGACATAGTTTTCTCCAGGTGAGTGAGTATTTACATTCGGCGTTAATTTAGTAGTCTCTGGCCTCAAGTTTTTTTAGCTCATCCTGAGCCTCGGCCAGCTTACGTTCACGTTTGTCTATTTTATCCGCATCGCCTTTTGCTTTTGCCTCGGCTAAATCACGTTGGCGTTCGGCTACCTCTTCTTTTTGCTCAGCGATCTTTTTCTGATGCTCGGCGCGCAGCTTGCTGTCAGTACAATTGGCGCGTACTTCGCTGAGCGCCTTGTTCAGACCCTCAATACGGCGCTGATTGTTGTGCTTTTCAGCGTAGCTAATTTCCTTTTGTATATCCTGCTCTTTTTCCTGACAAAGCGAATTAGCGTAGCTGCCGGCGCTAAGCGTAAAAAGCGTGATAGCCAAAGCGATGCGGTATTTCATTCCTGAACTTTCCCTTATGTTCGGACCCGTTGTCCGGGGCGGTGATCCCGATAATAACGCGGTGGGTTAAGCACCGCTTTATTAATCATAGTCATTAAACAATGAAATCACCAAAGTGAGTGATATGATTCGGATTCCTGGAGATTAGCCAAAGCGGTGTGAGCTTTCCCGTAAGCGGGACAACCACTGTACCGTTTCGTTGTCATCGTCCTGCTGAGCGACGACATAACCGTGTGGTAACGTTTGATCAAGCACTGTTTTTGCTGCGGCGCTTTGCGCAGGGGAATCGAAGGTAATGAGCAACATGTCATTTTTAGGCGTAATGCTTTTAAAATGAATGCCGTTCGCATCCAGATGATGCAGAACTGAGAAGCCGTCTGGCATACTGGCGCCCTGATTAACCGCGCGAATGGCCAGCGTCGACTCTTGCTGACGCAGCGTTGACCACGTCATCATGAGTATGGTCAGCATCAGCAGAAAAGCGCTGATCCAAATGAGTTGTCGGGCAGTTATGCGTGGTTTAAGCATAAGTTATCCCCGGCTCCCATACTTCTTTTTCCACAGCATGACCAGTGAACCCGCCAGGCCAAAAAAGAGCAGCACCACGGGCAGCAGCATCAGGCATGACATTAGCTGATCTTCATACTTCATAAAGACGGGCGTTTTGCCCAGCAGATAGCCCAGCGACGTCAGGATAAGCACCCACAACAAGCCACTCATCCAGTTGAAAAACTGAAAGCGCGCGTTATTCAGGCCGGATATGCCGGCAATGGTGGGTAGCAGCGTTCTGACAAACGCGATAAAACGGCCTATCAATAATGCCGACAGGCCGTGTTTATGGAAAAGGTGATGGGCGCGTTGATGATAATGTGCGGGGAGATGAGAGAGCCAATTCTGCACGGTGCGGGTATTCCCCAGCCAGCGGCCCTGTATATAGCTGACCCAGCAACCCAGGCTGGCCGCGACGGTAAGCAGCAAAATGGTTTGTGGAAAACCCATCGCGCCTTTGGCGATCAGCACGCCGACCAGTATCAACAGGCTGTCGCCAGGCAAAAAGGCGGCAGGGAGCAGCCCATTTTCCAGAAACAAAATCATAAATAACACAAAATATAACATGCCAATCATGGAAGGATTGGCCAGTGTTTCAAAGTCCTGAGCCCACAGGGCATTCAGCAATTGAGTCAGTAGTTCCATTCAGTATTCCTGGAGAATCGGTTAACGTCACGCCGGTGATCTGAGGTTTGCACTGCCGCAACAGAGTTGGAGTTTTTATCAGCGTTGCGGAAACGGCAAATTCGCGGCCTGAACTATTCCTTGTTAAGTTGTGAAGTAAGCAAGCACTAACACACAAAAATTCAAAATGCATCTAATTGTAACAAAGGTCAACGAAGTCCGTTATAGAAATTACGCGTCGTTGAGCTTTGATTTTGCTTATCGCAAAGGAGGGTGGCGAGAGGATTTACACAGGCTGACACTTTATACTTTACGCTGACCGAGCGCTGCGGCAGACGCCATCTACATATAACGTTACGCGAGGATGTCGCGCGTGAACATCAATTCGCTTTCCGTCACAGCCTATGGATTGGGAGATTCTGATTTATCGTCACGCCGGATGGCACGCGCCATCCGGCATTGATAATCACTTAGCTACGCAAGGCGTTATTCGCCAGACGTTCGTCCTCTGCCTGGCAGGCTGCCGCAGTGAACAGAACATCGGTAGATGAGTTCAGCGCCGTTTCACACGAATCCTGCAATACTCCGATAATAAAGCCGACCGCTACTACCTGCATCGCGATATCGTTCGGGATGCCAAACATGTTGCACGCCAGCGGGATCAGCAGCAATGAACCGCCTGCCACGCCGGAGGCGCCGCAAGCACACAGCGAGGCCACCACGCTCAGCAGCAGCGCTGTAGGCAGATCCACCGGGACGCCTAACGTATGAACTGCCGCCAACGTCAGAACCGTAATGGTAATTGCCGCGCCGGCCATATTGATAGTGGCACCCAGCGGAATGGAAACGGAGTAAGTATCCCTGTCCAGATTCAGTTTTTCGCACAGCGCCATATTCACTGGAATATTGGCGGCAGAACTGCGGGTAAAGAAGGCATAAACACCGCTTTCACGCAGGCAGGCGAACACCAGCGGATAAGGGTTGCGACGAATTTTCCAGAATACCAACAGCGGGTTGACCACCAGCGCGACCAGCAGCATACAGCCAATCAAGACGACCAGCAGGTGCGCATAGCCCCACAGGGTGGAGAAGCCGGTGGTTGCAAGCGTTGATGAAACCAGACCAAAAATACCGACTGGCGCGAAACGGATCACCAGTTTCACCATAAAGGTCACGGCGTTAGACATATCGTTCACGAGGTTTTTGGTGGTTTCATTGCCATGACGCAGGGCAAATCCCAGACCGACGGCCCACACCAGAATCCCGATATAGTTAGCGTTCAGCAGTGCGTCGATGGGGTTCGACACCATGCTCATCAGCAGACCGCGCAGGACTTCTACAATGCCGGACGGCGGCACGATATCCTGGGCGCTACTGGACAGATGCAGCGTTGAAGGGAAGGCGAAGCTGAACACAACGGCCGCCAGCGCGGCTGAAAAGGTGCCTAGCAGGTAAAGAAAGAGAATAGGGCGAATATTGGTTTTTTGGCCGTGCTGGTGGTTGGCGATCGAGGCCATTACCAGCATCAGCACCAGAACGGGGGCGACCGCTTTTAAGGCGCCGACGAACAGGGTGCCAAGCAAGCCAACCGCTTCTGCCACAGGCTTAGAAATCCATGCCAGTAAAATCCCCAGTACCAGACCCACTAAAATTTGTTTAACCAGACTGCCTTGCGCTAAACGCTGCAGTAGCCCTGATGCTCGTTGCGTAGCCATTTCATATTCCTTGTATTGTGTTGCTGGTCATCCCCTGCACGCTCTTACGGCGCATCTTTCAGGATGTAACAAAGTGTTTGCCTGGTTGAGTATAAGGAAAGTTGAAGGTTCGGGAAGCGAAATATCCTGGATTTTTTGCTGTGATCATGTTTTATAACTTTATATTAACAGTATTGTGACATGTTAAACAAAAACGCCCGGCAGGTGTACGCTGCCGGGCGTTTTTGATGGGGCAGGTTTACCCCGATAAAAGATTATTGCGCTCGTAGTTTCTTATCGCGCTGATGGTTAACCCAGGTGTTAATCACCAGCGTAATGGTCAGAATGCCAAACACTACGCCCAGCGAAATCGCGATAGGAATATGGTAGAAGTCGACGATCAGCATCTTAATGCCGATAAAGACCAGAATGACCGCCAGACCATATTTCAGCATCGAGAAGCGTTCCGCCACGCCGGACAGCAGGAAGTACATCGCGCGCAGTCCTAAGATGGCAAACAGGTTAGAGGTCAGTACGATGAACGGGTCGGTGGTGACCGCAAAGATCGCCGGAATACTGTCAACGGCGAAGATCACATCGCTGAACTCAACCATAATCAGCACCAGCAGCAGCGGCGTGGCATATAGCAGGCCGTTTTTACGTACGAAAAAGTGCTCGTTCTCGATCGTATCAGTCATGCGCAGATGCCCGCGCAGCCAACGCACCATCGGTTTTTCGCCAATGCCGGATTCGTCTTCCTTCGCCAGCGCCATTTTTACGCCGGTAAACAGCAAGAAGGCGCCGAACACATACAGCAGCCATTCGAACTGAGTGATAAGCCAGGTACCGGCGAAAATCATGATAGTACGCAACACGATCGCGCCAAGAACCCCATACACCAGCACCCGGCGTTGCAGAGCCGGAGGGACGGAGAAATAGCTAAACAGCATCAGCCAGACAAAGACGTTATCTACGGCCAGCGACTTTTCAATCAGATAGCCGGTAAGGAACGCTAATGCCTGCGGGTCAGCAACTTCGCGCCCTTGCGTTTCAGCCAGATACCACCAGAAAGCGGCGTTAAACAGTAGCGAGAGCGTTACCCACAGGATTGACCATCCTGCCGCTTGTTTCATCGACATCGCATGTGCGCCACGGCGTCCCTGCAACAACAAGTCGATGGATAGCATTATCACCACAACAACCGCGAATCCACCCCATAATAATGGCGTACCAACAGTATTCATTATTTCTCCCCATGCAAAAAAACGGCTAATGCCGAATGGCATTAGCCGCTGCTTTTATGCATAGACCTTGCCATTCGGCAAGGTCTCACTTACAACAATAAAGGAATACGCTGACGCATTCCTTTATGGCTGCCCGGTGACCGGATGTGGTTTTGCACACATCGTAATGACGATCGACCGGCAATGAAGTTACTCCCCTTTGCGCGTAACAAAGTATGACAGGCCACGCGTAGAGTCAATGACCTGTAACATACGATTTACATAATTTTACGCAGTAGGGGGATGAGTCAGATCGTCCGCCGGGAAGATGACCCCGGTTTGACGGCGTATTTCTGTCAGCCATTTTGCCGTGGCGCGACTTAGCGACAACCCCGGATGTTCCACGGCGTGGTTTTCAATAAGCTGGGCAAACGCCCCGGCTTCATACAGCATGGTATTAATATGCTGAGGCTGGGTCAGATCCTGCATCAGCGCGCCGCGCGGCGCAAAACACACTTTCTGGCATTCCGACAGCTTTTCAATGACCAGCGATCCCCTCTCGCCCTGAATTTCACTGGCCAGTACCGAGTCGCTGACTTTGGAATGCTGTAGCGTGACGCTAAAATCGCCGTAATCCATAACCACGACGCCGTGTGCATCTACTCCGCTTTCCAATAAATTCGCCGACGCCTGAACGCTGCGCGGCTCGCCCCATAGCGCGATCGCCGACGCCAGACAGTAATACCCGATATCCATAATCGAACCATTGGAGAAGGCCGGATTAAACGTATTCGGATTTTCACCGTTCAGATAGCGCTGATAACGTGAAGAGTACTGGCAGTAATTTAGTAATGCTTTATGCATTCTGCCGATTTTCGGCAACGATTCCCGCAGCAGCAGGAAATTGGGCAGGCAGGCGGTTTTAAAGGCTTCAAACAGTACCCGCTGATTATCGCGCGCGCAGGCGATAGCGGCATCAACCTCCGCCAGGTTAGAAGCCAGCGGCTTTTCGCACATGACATGTTTTTTATGCTGCAAAAAGCGCTGCGTCTGGGAGAAATGCAGGGAATTCGGGCTGGCGATATAAACCGCCTCAATCGCGTCGCTTTGCGCCATCGCTTCCAGCGAGGTAAACAGATGCTCGACGGGATAATCATTTGCGAAAGACTGCGCCTGTTCAAGTCTACGGGAGTAAACGGCGGCGAGCCTGAATTTGCCGGTTTCATGGGCGGCGTCGACAAACTGGCGCGTGATCCAGTTAGTCCCAATTACAGCGAAACGTATCATAAACGTCAGCGGACTCCAGAAAGGGATTTTCGTCAATGTAGCACGCCTTTCCGCCCTTGCCAGTGCGCTGCGACGCACTCTGGCATTTTACTGGCGAGAAGGGCACCCGTGTGCGCTATCAGCCCCAATAGTGACGCCAGCGCCCAGATATTTAGGCTGACGATGCAAAATTTTGGCATCCAGCACTGCGCTAACCCGCGCCAGCTTTTCCCGAAGTCGTGTGTAGGTTCCGTGCCTTTTATTCAGATCCGGCGCGTTAACGCCGATAGCGTCAATGCCATATTGTTGCGCCAGCCAGATCGCCCGTTGATTATGAAATGCTTGCGAGATAATCGTAATGCGGCTTTCGCCAAACACTTTCCGGGCGCGAACCACGGAGTCCAGCGTGGAGAATCCGGCATAATCACAAAAAATGGCCGCTTCCGGCACACCTTTCGCTATCAGCGCCTGCTGCATCGCCGAAGGTTCATCGTACTCTTTTTTGCCGTTATCGCCGCTGACTAACAGCCACTTCACTTTACCGGCGTGGTACAACGCGGCGGCAGTATTAATCCGCCGGGTAAAATACCGATTGCCGGGTTTGGCGCCTAATACCAGCCCGACATTGCGGGCGGGAACGGTCTGAATGTCATTCCATGTCAGATGCTGTGAGGCGTTGACGATAAGCCAGTTGGAATAGAAAAGCGCGACGCCTGCTGCGACAAGCAGAAAACACGCCACTGTTAACGCCCGGCGTGTAAAACAGAGGCGGCGGATAAAACGGGCACATTGTGAGAGCATGGTTGTTGCGCGGTTCCGTTGGCGGTGGATAAAAAATACCCTCTACAGATCGTCATCCTTGAGGTGGCGGCAGGCAATGAGCGAAATGTGAACGCGTCGATTTTATGCCCACGCCGTTAAAAAGATACGGGGGAAGGGGCATTTTCAGAATTTATTGTGCCGACAGCGCCTGATGCGTCAGCCACAGGCGCGTATCAAATTCCAGTTGATGGTACTGCGGCTCCATATGGCAGCAGAGCTGATAAAACGCTTTGTTATGATCTTTCTCTTTCAGGTGCGCCAGTTCGTGAACCACAATCATTCGTAAGAATGGCTCCGGGGCGTTGCGAAACACGGTGGCGACGCGGATCTCCGCCTTGGCCTTGAGCTTGCCGCCCTGAACGCGCGAGACAGCGGTATGCAGTCCCAGCGCATTTTTCAGCACATGGATCTTGCTGTCATACATCACTTTATTGATGGGCGGCGCATTGCGCAGAAACTGACTTTTCAGTTCCTGAGTATAGTGATATAGCGCTTTGTCAGTAGCGTAATCATGCGCGCCGGGATAACGTTTTTCCAGCACCGCCCCCAGGCGCTGCTCGGCGATTAAGGCGCGCACCTGGGCAAGGAGATGTTCCGGATACCCCTGAAGGTAAGTTAGTGAGGTCATCAAAGCTCCATGTTGCCGATAAAAAGTGTATACTCACGCACCCTTTTCAGGGATAACGCCGCAATTTTACCATTCAGGAGGCCTAATGAGCCACGTAGACGACGGTTTCCGTTCACTGACGCTGAAACGTTTTCCGCAAACGGATGATGTTAACCCGCTTCTGGCGTGGGAGGCGGCCGATGAGTATCTGCTGCAACAGTTGGATGAGACGGAAATTCGCGGCCCGGTGCTGATCCTGAATGATACGTTTGGCGCGCTAAGCTGTGCGCTGGCGGAGCATTCGCCATACAGTATTGGCGATTCATATTTAAGCGAACTGGGTACGCGAGAGAATTTACGCCATAACGGCATCGCGGAGTCCAGCGTAACGTTTCTCGACAGTACCGCTGACTACCCGCAGGCACCGGGCGTGGTATTGATTAAAGTACCGAAAACACTGGCGTTGCTGGAACAGCAGTTACGCGCTTTGCGTAAGGTCGTTACGGCGCAAACGCGTATTATCGCCGGCGCGAAAGCGCGTGATATTCATACCTCTACGCTGGAACTGTTTGAAAAAGTGCTGGGCCCAACCACGACGACGCTGGCGTGGAAGAAAGCGCGCCTGATTAACTGTACCTTCAGTCATCCGCAACTGGCCAACGCGCCGCAAACGCTAAGCTGGAAACTGGAAGATACAGGCTGGACGATTCACAACCACGCGAATGTGTTTTCTCGTACCGGATTGGATATCGGCGCGCGCTTCTTTATGCAGCATTTGCCGGAAAACCTCGACGGGGAGATTGTCGATCTCGGCTGCGGCAATGGGGTGATTGGCCTGAGCTTACTGGCGAAAAATCCGCAGGCGAACGTGGTATTTGTCGATGAATCGCCGATGGCGGTAGATTCCAGCCGTTTGAATGTAGAAACGAACCTGCCGGAAGCGTTCGAACGCTGCGAATTTATGATCAACAACGCGCTCTCCGGCGTGGAGCCGTTCCGTTTTAACGCGGTGTTCTGCAATCCGCCGTTCCACCAGAAACATGCGCTGACGGATAATATCGCCTGGGAGATGTTCCATCATGCCCGCCGCTGCCTGAAAATCAACGGCGAACTGTATATTGTGGCGAACCGCCATCTGGACTATTTCCACAAGCTGAAGAAGATTTTCGGTAATTGCGCGACGATAGCAACCAACAATAAATTTGTTATTCTGAAAGCGGTGAAGCAGGGACGCCGTCGATAAGGCACTCAAGCGTCATACCGGCCTATAAAACCGGTATGACGGCATAGGCCCGATAAGCGCAGCGCCATCAGGCAAAGTCGTTAAATCTCCAGCGCCAGTCGGGTGCCCTGGGCAATCGCCCGTCGGGCATCCAGTTCCATCGCGACATCGCATCCGCCGATAAGATGTACCGTTTTACCTGCGGCGCGTAACGGGTCCGCCAGTTCACGGCGGGGTTCCTGTCCGGCGCAGATCACCACATGATCCACTTCCAGCAACTGCGGTTCGCCGCCGATCAAGAGATGTAATCCGTCGTCGTCGATCTTCTAGTAACTGACCGCCGGGATCATCTTCACGCCGCGCGCCAGTAACGTCGCGCGATGGATCCAGCCGGTGGTTTTACCTAACCCTTCGCCCGGCTTGCTGGCTTTGCGTTGCAGCATGACGATTTGCCGTGGACTACGTGCCAGGCGCGGGCCTTCCGGGCGCAGACCGCCTGCCTGTTGCAGGCTGGTATCAATTCCCCATTCCGTACAAAATTCAGCAATATTTTGGCTGGTGGATTCGCCGTGCTGGCTCAGATACATGGCCGTGTCAAAACCGATCCCGCCGCAGCCGATGATCGCCACTCGCTTACCAACCGGCGCTTTATCGCGCAATACCTCCAGGTAGGTCAATACTTTTGGATGATCGATACCGTCTATCGGCGGGCGGCGCGGTACTATTCCACAGGCGAGGATCGCTTCGTCAAACGGCTGAAGATCCTCTGCGTTCACCCGTTGGTTCAGTTTCAGCGTAACGCCAGTAACATCGATCATTCGACGGTAGTAGCGCAGCGTTTCGTAAAACTCTTCTTTACCCGGGATCTGCCTGGCGATAGTAAACTGACCGCCAATTTCACTCTGGGCGTCAAACAGCGTGACATGATGGCCGCGCGACGCGGCGTTAATCGCGAAAGCCAGCCCCGCCGGGCCTGCGCCGACAACGGCCAGATTCTTTTTGCGTATGGCCGGCGTTATCGGCATGTGGGTTTCGTGACAGGCGCGTGGGTCACCAGACAGGAGGTCACTTTGCCGATGAAGATCCGATCCAGACAGGCCTGATTACAGCCGATACAGGTATTGATCTCATCTGCGCGTCCGGATTGCGCTTTAGTCAGGAATTCAGCATCGGCAAGGAAGGGACGCGCCATCGACACCATATCGGCATCGCCGCGCGTCAGGATCGTCTCGGCGACCTGCGGATCGTTAATGCGATTGGTCGCGATCAGCGGAACCGACACATGACCTTTGAGTTTCCGTGTCACCCAGCTAAAGGCGCCACGCGGTACTGGCGTGGCGATGGTCGGGATTCGCGCCTCATGCCAGCCAATGCCGGTATTAATTAGGCTTGCGCCTGCGGCTTCAATGGCTTGCGCCAGTTGTACCGTTTCGTCGAACGTGCCGCCATTTTCCACCAGATCGAGCATCGACAGGCGATAGATAATAATAAAGTCGTTCCCTACCCGCTGGCGTACCGCGCGTACTACCTCAACCGCGAAGCGCATACGACTGGTATAGTCGCCGCCCCATTCGTCATCGCGATGGTTAGTTCGCCGCGTGAGAAATTCATTAATCAGATAGCCCTCTGATCCCATCACCTCTACGCCGTCGTAGCCTGCTTCCCGCGCCAGCTGCGCGCAATGTGCGAAGTCGTCGATTAACTGCAAGATTTCATCATGCGTCAGTTCATGTGGCATAAAGCGGTTGATTGGCGCCTGAATTGCCGACGGCGCGACCAGGTGCGGCTGATAGCTGTAACGTCCGGTGTGCAGAATTTGCAGCGCGATTTTACCGCCTTGCGCATGTACGGCATCGGTCACCACGCGGTGAGGCTTTAACTGGCTGGCATCGTTCAGCATCGCGCCGCCGGTCATCACGACCCCGGAGGGAACGGGCGCAATACCGCCGGTGACGATTAACGCTACGCCGTGTCGCGCGCGCTCGGCATAAAATGCCGCCAGGCGCTCAGCGCCATCAGGATGTTCTTCCAGACCCGTGTGCATCGATCCCATCAGCACACGGTTTCTGAGAGTAGTAAAGCCCAGATCGAGCGGGGCGAACAGCGACGGGTAGCTCATAAGCGTATCCAGTATGTAAAATTATTGTTATGTGGTCGGATGAGTTACTACTGTAGCCGTCGCGAGGTAAAAGGGAAAAGGGGAATGTGGTGATTGTGATGGGATTCAAAAAAGAGGCCGCGACCCGGGGAAAACAGGCCGGATAAGCACAGCGCCATCCGGCATCGTTTTTAAACCTCTTCAACGCTCACCTGCATTGCCGCCAGCGCATTACGCGCTGATTTCAATACCTGTTCGCACAGTTCAATGGTTAGCGTGAGCGGTGGCTCGATACGAATTGTTTTCGCATTATTCAGCGTACCAGCGACCAGCACGCGTTGACGGAACATCTCACTGGCAAAACGGTAGCCCGTTTCGTTATCGACAAATTCAATGGCCATCAACATACCTTTGCCGCGCGCCTCGTGTACCAGATTGGGATATTCACGCGCAAGTTGTCGAAAACCATCCAGGAGCGTATCGCCTTTTTGTTCCGCCTGGGCCGGGAGGTTTTGTTCCAGCAGGACGTTAATGGTCGCCAGCGCGGCAGCACAAGCCAGCGGGTTACCGCCAAAAGTGGTGGTATGCAGGAAGGGATTGTCGAACAGAACCGAAAACACCTCCTCAGTCGCGATGGTGGCGCCAATTGGCATCACGCCGCCGCCCAGGGCTTTCGCCAGACACAGAATATCAGGCTGCACATTTTCGTGCTCGCAGGCAAACATCTTGCCGGTACGCCCCATGCCGGTTTGTACTTCATCCAGAATCATCAGCGCGCCGAATTCATCACAGAGCTTACGTACCTCTGTCAGGTATCCCTGCGGCGGCAGGATCACGCCGCCTTCACCCTGAATAGGCTCCAGAATCACGGCTGCTATCTCGTCGCCCGTTTTTTTGCCTTCGCTAAATGCCATGCTCATCGCGTCGATATTGCCAAACGGCACATGGCGGAAGCCCGGCAGTAAAGGCATAAAGGGTCTGCGGAAGGTGGATTTGGCCGTGGCGGAGAGCGCGCCCAATGATTTGCCGTGAAATGCGCCGCTGGTGGCGATAAAGGTAAACTTGCCGCGCGGCGACTGATACGCTTTTGCCAGTTTTAGCGCCGCTTCGACGGATTCGGTGCCGCTGTTACAGAAAAAGCTGTACTTGAGTTTCCCCGGTGTTAGCGCCGCCAGCGTTTTTGCCAGCATCGCCCGCAAGGGGTCAAGTAACTCCTGGCTGTGGAGAGGTTGTTTTGCGAGTTGATTCTGGACGGCGGATACCACAACAGGATTACGGTGCCCCACGTTAAAGATGCCAAACCCCCCAAGACAATCGATAAACTCCTGCCCCTGGGTGTCGACAAGCGTATTCAAACTGCCCGCTTGCCACTCTACGGCTCCGTAATCCCCGCCGGCGGTAACAGATTTCCGGTATTCCAGAAATCCTGGATTTACATGCTCTTTAAAGTAGTCAATGACCTCTCGGTTTAGTGCTTTCATTTCCTCATGGTTTAGCGTTCGCTTCTCGATGAGATTCAGTGCGTGCGCGCTACAGGCCAAAGCCGATGCGCTGGAAGGTAACCTGTTCAAAATGAGCTCCAGAGGGCCGTGTATCACATGATACTGAATTAAGTATTGCAGGGATTAGCGGGGGTCTAAGCCCATAGTGAAAATCGGGATAAACACCAGGAATAATCACATTTACACAACATTTAATGTTATACGTTAACAATTGGATGCATTTTGAGCAGATCTTGTTTTACGGTTTACGGTGTGTTGCGTTAGCGGCGGCGTGAGAAAAAGGTGAGCCAGGGCAGATTTTAAAGAAAAAGGTTGTCCACGCTAAACAATTTCATAATGAAAATAAGGCGCAGGATAAGGTGAAAATCGTACAAATATTAAGGATTAATCGCAAATTGCGATCCAGAGCAATTTTAACAACTAAAGATAAATAGATTAGCGCCGAAATAACATCTGAGCGAAAAATTAACATCCAGATAACCTGCACAGGACGCTATCATGTCTTCTCATCCCTACGTCAGCCAGCTAAATACCCCGCTGGATGATGATACCACTCTGATGTCTACGACCGACCTGGAAAGCTATATCACTCACGCCAATGACACTTTTGTCCAGGTGAGCGGCTATCAGTTAAACGAGTTACTGGCGCGGCCACATAATCTGGTGCGTCATCCGGATATGCCGAAAGCTGCCTTCGCAGATATGTGGTACACCCTAAAACAGGGCGAACCGTGGAGCGGCATTGTGAAAAACCGGCGTAAAAACGGCGATCATTATTGGGTGCGGGCCAACGCGGTACCGATGATACGTGAAGGGCGTGTGACGGGATATATGTCGATCCGTACCCGCGCCACGGATGATGAGATTGCCGCCGTCGAGCCTTTATATCAGGCGCTAAATGAAGGGCGGTGTAGTAAACGTATTCATAAAGGCCTGGTGGTTCGTCAGGGCTTGCTGGGCAAACTGCCCGCGATGCCTGTTCGCTGGCGAGTGCGTAGCATTATGGGGCTAATGGCCGTAATGCTGGCGTTGGCGCTGTTCGGTACGGATGCCTCATGGCAGGCGTTGTTGTTGGGCGCGTTGGCGATGCTGGCAGGTACGGCGCTATTTGAATGGCAAATTGTGCGTCCCATTGAAAATGTGGCGACGCAGGCGCTGAAAGTGGCGACCGGCGAACGCAACAGCGTACAACACCTTAATCGTAGCGATGAGTTGGGGCTGACGCTGAGGGCCGTGGGGCAGCTTGGCTTGATGTGCCGTTGGCTGATCAATGACGTATCAAGTCAGGTGTCCAGCGTCAGAAACGGCAGTGAAAGGCTGGCGAAGGGTAACAATGATCTGAACGAACACACCCGTCAGACCGTGGAGAATGTTCAGGAAACGGTAACGACCATGAACCAGATGGCGGAGTCCGTGAAGCTCAATTCCGAGACGGCTTCCGCTGCGGATAAGCTTTCCATGGCGGCCAGTAGCGCGGCGACTCAGGGAGGTGAGGCGATGGATACGGTGATTAAAACGATGGATGATATCGCTCACAGTACGCAACGTATCGGGACGATCACCACGCTAATTAACGATATCGCTTTTCAGACGAATATCCTGGCGCTGAATGCGGCGGTAGAAGCGGCGAGAGCGGGCGAGCAGGGGAAAGGGTTTGCCGTGGTTGCTGGCGAGGTACGCCATCTTGCCAGCCGCAGCGCTAACGCGGCGAACGATATTCGTAAATTAATTGATGCCAGCGCAACAAAGGTGCAGTCAGGCTCCGAGCAGGTTCACGCCGCAGGCCGTACCATGGATGACATTGTAGCCCAGGTGCAAAATGTCACCCTGCTTATCGCACGGATCAGCCAGTCGACGCAGGAACAGACAGATGGGCTTTCCAGCCTGACTCGCGCCGTGGACGAGTTGAACCGCATAACCCAGAAGAATGCGGCGCTGGTGGAAGAGAGCGCACAAGTCTCCGCGATGGTAAAACACCGTGCCAGCCGGCTGGAGGATGCGGTCACGGTACTGCATTAAGTTTATTTGTAGGTAGCAACGGTAATGACATCCGCCCGGTAGCAACAAGCTTACCGGGCGGATGTGCTCTGATAGAAGGCGGTGCCTGCCATCATAGAGAGTACCAGTGGCCTGTGATGTTAAAAATAATGTGATATTTATTCCTTCTCCCTTGTCTACCTATTAATAGGTATAAACTCAGTTGATAAATAAGAAATGGTTAACCTTTTAGCGTATTTCTTTCATTATTAGTGCCAATTTATGTCACTTTTGGTTCATCTTTCTGTGAACAATAAATATTAATTACTAATAATGTTCCGAAATAAAAAGCGATCAATATCATAAAGTTAGTAACATTATTGCCGATAAATCTTCCTGTATGAGGATATGCGATCCCAGGGAGAAAATATGTTTTTGCATAACATTAAAATACGTTCAAAATTATTTATGGCCTTTGGCTTATTCATTGTTCTCATGGTGGTGAGTTCCGCTCTGTCTTTGTTTAGCCTTGATCGGGCTAATACGGGTATGCAGGACATTATTACCAATGATTATCCCACCACGGTAAAAGCCAATCTGTTAATCGATAATTTTAATGATTTCATCATCGCGCAGCAGCTCATGTTACTGGATGAAGAGGGGCGCTGGAGCCAGAGCTCGCAGAAAGAACTCAGTGAGATAAGCCAGCGCATTTCGGCGTTACTGGATGAGCTTTCCAGGGAAAATAGTCACGATGCGGATTCACAGAAAATCATTAATGAAATCCGTGAAGCGCGCCAGCAATACCTGGAGTCCAGATTCCGTATTTTGAAAGATATTCAAAGCAATAATCGTCAGGCGGCCATTCAGGAGATGATGACCAGAACGGTGCAGGTGCAAAAAGTCTATAAGGACAAAGTCCAGGAACTTATCGCTGTTCAGGACGCGCTGATGCATGAAGCGAGCGTGCAGGTCAAAGAGGATTTTAAAAATAATCGGACGTTGTTAATCACTTTGGCGCTGATAAGCATCGCCGCCGGAGGCGTAATAGGATGGTATATTGTGCGTTCTATTACCCGACCGCTTGATGACGCGGTACGCTTTGCCGAGGCGATTGCCGATGGCGATCTGACTCGCCATATCACCACCGACTATAAAGATGAAACAGGCGTACTACTGCAAGCGTTAATGGCGATGAAAACGCGTCTGCTGGATATCGTACAGGAAGTGCAAAACGGTTCGGAGAGTATCTCCACGGCGGCGGCGCAAATTGTCGCCGGTAACCAGGATTTGGCGGCGCGTACGGAAGAGCAGGCCAGCTCGGTTGAAGAAACGGCGGCGTCGATGGAACAGATTACCGCCACGGTTAAAAACACAGCCGATCATACCAGTGAAGCGACCAAACTCTCTGCTGGCGCCGCCAGCGTAGTGAAAAACAATGGGGAGATGATGAATCAAGTGACGCAGAAAATGCGCGTCATTAACGATACGGCAAATCGTATGTCGGATATCATCAATATCATTGATTCCATTGCCTTTCAGACCAATATTCTGGCGCTGAACGCGGCGGTTGAAGCGGCGCGCGCGGGCGAACATGGGCGCGGTTTTGCCGTTGTCGCCGGAGAGGTTCGCCAGTTGGCGCAAAAGAGCGCCTCGTCGGCCAGTGAAATCCGTAATTTGATTGAAGATTCAACCAGTCAGACTCAGGAAGGGATGCACCTGGTGGAGAAAGCCAGCGCCCTGATTAATGGCATGGTGGACAACGTCGAAGAGATGGATGTGATATTACGTGAGATTGGGCAGGCCAGCCGCGAGCAAACTGACGGTATTTCGCAGATTAACAGCGCGATTGGCCTGATTGACGCCGCCACGCAACAAAACTCCTGCCTTGTGGAAGAGTCTGTTGCCGCCGCAGCGTCGCTGAACGAACAGGCGTTACATTTAAAAGAGCTGGTTAACGTGTTCCGCGTCCGCGAAGAGGACACGCAGCCCGCTTAATCCAGTTCGGCGATTTCCAGCGCCGCGCGATCAATCACGCCGATAATGCGTTTGATTTGCGCGTCGTTGATATCGCTGTGGTTTATCCGCAGATCCAGCACGGCCTTGAAGTTATCCAGCGCCCGCTTCATCTGAGGATTTTTACGTAACTCCATGCCCACACAACGGGCTTTTAGCCGCGCCTGAATATGCGTCAGATGTTCGCGATTTTCATCAAGCCATTGCGCGCCGTTCGCGGTAATCGCGATTTTTTTCCGCCCGCCTTCTTCGTCGCTAATCGTGATAAATTGCTGATCCTGTAAAAAATCCAGCGTAGGGTAGATCACGCCAGCGCTTGGCGTATAGCCGCCCCCCGTCAGGTTTTCTATCGCTTTAATCAGTTCATAGCCGTGGCTGGCGTCCCGGGTCAGGATATCAAGAATGACCAGCCGAAGTTCCCCGTGGCCAAAAAATCGCTGACGCCGACCACCGCCCTGTCCATGACGACCACAGCCGTGTCCGTGACGATGTTCGCCGCCGCAACTGGCGTTCTCATGCTGATGCGCGCTATGGCAGCCTTCATGCTGATGTTCTCGATCTTTACAGCAGCCGTCGTGCTTATGATCCTGGTTTTTGCAACACCCTTCATGTTGATTTTGCATCATTGTCTCCTGCTTATTTAGATATATCTAATTTATATCTAAATGATGGGTTTTAGCAAGGGTAAAAGCCATTTTTGCTATAATCTATTAATTTATAAGGTTTTATCTTAAGGTTATAGTTAGCTACGCGTTGCCAGAACACTATCAAAAAACAGTTGCATTTTTACTGATTAACAATCATTATCATTTAAAACTTTAATTTAGATATATCGTATTACTTCACGAAGGCAAAAAATGACGACATCATCCGCACGCTATCCACAGCGTGTTCGTAATGAACTGCGTTTTCGCGAGCTGACCGTTCTGCGGGTAGAACGTATTAGCGCAGGATTTCAGCGGATCGTACTTGGCGGCGAGGCGCTGGACGGTTTCACCTCCCTGGGCTTTGACGATCACACGAAAGTTTTTTTCCCTGAGCCAGGCTGTCGCTTTACGCCCCCGACAGTCACTGAGGAAGGCATTATCTGGGGGGAGGGCGTTCGTCCGGTCTCCAGGGATTACACGCCGCTGTATGACGAGGCGCATCGCGAGCTGGCGCTGGATTTCTTTATCCACGATGGCGGCGTAGCCAGCCGTTGGGCAATGGAAGCCCGTGAAGGCGATACACTGACGATTGGCGGGCCGCGCGGTTCGCTGGTGGTGCCGGAAGATTATGCTTGTCAGGTTTATGTCTGCGATGAGTCCGGTATGCCTGCGCTACGTCGTCGTCTGGAATCGCTTAGCCGTCTGCCTGCGCGCCCTGCGGTAACCGCGCTGGTGAGCATTCAGGATGCCGCATATCGCGATTATCTCGCCCATTTGACGGATATTACTGTGGAATATGTTGTTGGCGGCGATGAACAGGCAATGCAAACGCGCCTGTCGCAGCTGGCAATACCAGAATCAGACTATTTCATCTGGATTACTGGCGAAGGCAAAACGGTAAAACGTTTAAGTCAGTGCTTTGAAAAGGGGTTTGATCCACACCTGGTACGTGCGGCAGCCTATTGGCATCGTAAATAGCGGTATGGGGCGAGCCCTGTCAGAAACAAAAAAGCCACTCTTTAGAGTGGCTTAATTATATGATTTTAAAGCTAAAATTTGGTGGCCCCTGCTGGACTTGAACCAGCGACCAAGCGATTATGAGTCGCCTGCTCTAACCACTGAGCTAAGGGGCCGTGGCGGTGGATTATAATGTAACTTTACGCTGTAATCCAGCCGTAACCGTGCGGGTGCTGTTTTTATAAACAATGTGTTTTCAACCCGTTATACTTAAAGAACGTTGTATTGCTCAGGAGTAATAATGGTTAAGGACATACTGGCGCCAGGGCTACGGGTGGTTTTTTGCGGCATCAATCCGGGACTCTCCTCGGCGAATACCGGCTTTCCGTTTGCGCATCCCGCGAATCGTTTTTGGAAAGTTATTCATTTGGCCGGTTTCACCGATCGACAGTTGAAACCGGAGGAGGCGGAAAAATTACTGGATTTTCGCTGCGGGGTAACGAAACTCGTCGACCGACCGACGGTACAAGCGACTGAGGTGAAGTTGCATGAATTACGTAGCGGCGGACGCAACCTGATTGAAAAGATAGAGGACTACCAGCCCGCGGCGCTGGCGGTGCTTGGTAAACAGGCTTTTGAACAGGGATTCAGCCAGCGCGGTATCGCCTGGGGTAAACAAAAGATCGCCATTGGCGCGACGATGGTGTGGGTGTTGCCGAATCCCAGCGGCTTAAACCGAATTAAAACGGAAAAACTGGTCGAGGCCTATCGCGAGCTGGATCAAGCGCTCATTATGCGTGGGCTATAGCAATGGGGAATGAGGGCGCGAATACTCGCGTTGTGTAGAGATTCTGCAGGCCAAATAGAACGCTCGCGCATGACCTGATAAAAAAACGCCGCCTTGCGGCGGCGTTTATACGTGTACGGCGAATTAATCGTCGAGGAAGCTGCGCAGCACTTCAGAACGGCTAGGGTGGCGCAGTTTACGCAGCGCCTTCGCTTCGATCTGACGGATACGTTCGCGGGTAACGTCGAACTGTTTACCCACTTCTTCCAGCGTGTGGTCGGTGTTCATATCGATACCGAAACGCATACGCAGGACTTTCGCTTCACGAGCGGTCAGGCCAGCCAAAACGTCGTGAGTGGCGGCGCGCAGGCTCTCGGTGGTGGCAGAGTCCAGCGGCAGCTCGAGGGTAGTATCCTCGATGAAATCACCCAGATGCGAATCTTCATCGTCGCCGATCGGCGTTTCCATGGAGATAGGCTCTTTGGCGATTTTCAGCACCTTACGAATTTTATCTTCCGGCATCAGCATCCGTTCAGCCAGCTCTTCCGGCGTTGGCTCGCGGCCCATCTCTTGCAGCATCTGGCGAGAAATACGGTTGAGCTTGTTGATGGTCTCAATCATATGCACCGGAATACGGATGGTGCGCGCCTGGTCGGCGATAGAGCGGGTGATCGCCTGACGAATCCACCAGGTAGCGTAGGTGGAGAACTTGTAACCACGACGGTATTCGAACTTATCTACCGCTTTCATCAGACCGATGTTGCCTTCCTGAATCAGATCGAGGAACTGCAGACCTCGGTTGGTGTATTTCTTGGCGATAGAAATAACCAGACGCAAGTTCGCTTCAACCATCTCTTTTTTCGCACGGCGGGCTTTCGCTTCCCCGATGGACATGCGACGGTTGATGTCTTTCACCTGTTCGATGGTCAGACCGGTCTCTTCTTCTATCTGCCGCAGTTTTTGCAGGCAGCGTTGCACTTCTTCCGCGACATCGTGCAGTTTTTCCGACCACGGTTTGTTCATCGCGATAGCGGCATTGAACCAGGTTTCGCTGGTTTCGTTACCGGTAAACAGCGTGATAAAGTTCTTCTTCGGCATTTTGCACTGCTCGACGCAGAGCTTCATGATCAGACGTTCCTGAGTACGCACGCGATCCATCATCACGCGCATACTGTTGACCAGATAGTCGAATTGCTTCGGTACCAGACGGAACTGTTTGAACACTTCAGACAGCTTCAGAATCTCTTCCTGCGCGGCAGCATGGCTGCGGCCTTTCGCTTTGATGGTGTCGCGCGTAACGACGTATTGCGCGCGCAGTTCAGCGAATTTTTCGCGTGCCAGTTCAGGGTCAATGCTGTTGTCGTCATCGGCGGCGTCATCGTCGCCGTCTTCTTCATCTTCGTCTTCGTCATCATCCAGGTCTTCCTGGGAGAGTTCAGAACCGACGTGAGTTGCGGTCGGCGCCATCTCTTCTTCCGCGTTCGGATCGACAAAGCCGGTGATAAGATCGGACAAACGAGCCTCTTCAGCCTCAACGCGATCGTACTGTTCCAGCAGATAGGTAATGGCTTCCGGGTATTCGGCAACGGAGCATTGAACCTGGTTGATCCCGTCTTCGATACGTTTAGCGATGTCGATTTCGCCTTCCCGGGTCAACAGTTCAACAGTGCCCATTTCACGCATATACATGCGTACCGGGTCAGTCGTACGACCGATTTCAGACTCAACACTGGACAGAACTTGTGCAGCAGCTTCTTCCGCATCTTCATCGGTGCTGGTGGTATTTTCAGCCAGCAGCAGATCATCGGCATCAGGCGCTTCTTCCATTACCTGAATACCCATGTCGTTGATCATTTGGATGATATCTTCAATTTGATCTGAATCGACGATATCTTCCGGCAGATGGTCATTGACCTCAGCATAGGTCAGATAGCCTTGCTCCTTACCACGGGTGACAAGAAGTTTCAGCTGTGACTGCGGGTTTTGCTCCATAAGACGGTATCCACACTTATTCGTTTGATTGGTGTCGACGGTATAGCTGTCGACATTTAAAGCGAGGGCATACTTATATTTTGGCCGCTGCCTCTCACTGCGGCTGTCGGGGGCTTCCCGAACGATATGCGGCATTTAAGCCGTTAAATTCATTTTCTGGCCAGCTCCTGGTTTAACGTCCAGAGCTCTCGGCGTTCTTCGCTGCTTAAACCGTGAGTGCGATCGCGAGCGATCAGCTCTTCTTGTCGCAGTTGCAGCAGCGAATCAAACATATGGTTGAGTGAGTCGGTAAAGGTCTTTTCGGCAATCGCCTTATCTGCTATATCGTCCCACATCGATAATTTTTCAAGGGTCGCAGCATCATTTGTGCCACGGTAGAGTTCCAGAAGTTGTCCGGTAGTAAGACCTGGCTGAGCCAAACAAGTTTTGACCAATTCTTTAAATAAGCCAAGTCCAGGCAGCTTATTCTGATCCAGCGCGTCTAAGGGCGGCACTAACGGCGCGAGATCCGGATTTTGCACCAGTAATCCTATCAGTATACGCATGGTCGTGCGTTTTAGCTGCGGAGCCGGGCGGGAAACGCCGCTTTCCGCCTGTTTTGGCACTAAACGATCAAGCTGACTATCATCGAAAATGCCTAACTTCAGCCCCAACGTCTGGCGCAGCTGAATACGGTGCGTGTCGCCAGGCACCTGATTAATGAGCGGCAGCGCCAGCGCGGCTAACTGCGTGCTGCCATCCGGCGAGCTTAAATCCACCTGCGGCAGGAGGCTATTAAACAGAAACGTAGAGAGCGGCTGCGCCTGCTCCATCCGCGCTTCAAAAGCCGCCTTGCCTTCTTTACGCACCAGCGTATCCGGGTCTTCGCCGTCAGGTAAAAACATAAAGCGTACCTGCCGACCGTCGGTCATATAAGGCATTGCTGTTTCCAGCGCTCTCCAGGCGGCATCACGGCCAGCCCGGTCGCCGTCGTAACAGCAAATTACGTTGTTCGTCGCCCGGAATAACATATGCATATGGTCTGCCGTGGTTGAGGTACCCAGCGAGGCGACCGCATAGTTAATGTCGTATTGCGCTAGTGCGACGACATCCATATAACCTTCGACCACAAGCAAGCGTTGCGGTTCAGCACTATATTGCTGAGCCTCATAAAGACCATATAGCTGGCGGCCTTTATGGAAAATGTCCGTTTCCGGAGAGTTAAGGTATTTCGGCGTGTCGTTCCCCAGAACTCGACCGCCAAAACCAATCACCCTGCCGCGTTTGTCCCGAATAGGGAACATGACCCGATTACGGAAACGATCGTAAGTGCTGCCCTGCTCGTTATTGACCAGCATTCCGGCATCCAGCAACAATGCCTTGTTATCGCTGTTATTACCGAAGCGCTTTAACGCGTTATCCCAACCAGGCGGCGCGAAGCCAATGGCGAAACGCTGAATAATTTCAGCGCTCAGACCGCGCTTTTGCAGATAGTCACGCGCAGGTTTTGCCGCAGGATGGGTAAGCGACTGCTGATAAAAGTCATTCAGACCATTCATCAACTGATAGAGGTTTTGCCGTTGATGGCGCTCTATCTGGCTAAGCCCGGTGCCTGCTTCATAGGGAATTTCCAGGTTATGCATGGCCGCTAATTCTTCGACGGTTTCGACAAATTCGAGCTTGTCGTAATTCATCAAAAAGTCGATCGCATTGCCATGCGCGCCGCATCCAAAGCAGTGATAAAACTGTTTTTCACCGTTTACGGTGAAAGAAGGGGTTTTCTCATTATGGAATGGACAACACGCGTGATAGTTCTTGCCCTGTTTCTTGAGTTTTACGCGCACGTCGATCAGATCGACGATATCGGTTCTCGCCAGCAGGTCATTAATAAATACGCGTGGGATTCGTCCAGCCATATGCCCCTTTTATACACGTCATTCTTCAGGCTGCCGTAGTGTTGGCTACGTTTGCTCACCCCTGTCGCTGACTTGCGTAAGCGCCGGGGACTTGCTCTCTTGCCGCCTGGACGTAGCATGAATGATTTTGTGTATATGCTAATGCATAAACGAAAACAAGCCGCGCATTCCTTTCGGAAGCACGGCCTTACAACTACAACTCGATCTGAATTGAGAGCAGCCCGCTCTCAAAAGATTAGTACAGACGAGTACGGCGTGCGTTTTCGCGAGCCAGTTTCTTCGCGTGACGTTTCACTGCAGAAGCTTTAGCGCGCTTACGTTCGGTCGTCGGTTTTTCATAGAACTCACGACGACGAACTTCCGCCAGAACACCTGCTTTTTCGCAGGAACGCTTGAAGCGACGCAGAGCTACGTCGAACGGCTCGTTTTCACGTACTTTAATTACCGGCATGTGCCTCTCACCTTTGATTAATTCGGTTTGCCGCTGGCATCAACGCCAGCTTATTTCAAAATGGTGCGGAATTTTACTGCAATTGCTGCTGCTTTGTAAAGCACCGCGGCCTTTTTTGAAAGGGACTTTTATAAGGGGAGGGAGTATACACGAAGTCGGGACTGAGGGTATACATCCACCCGCATTCGACCTACACTGCGCGGTATTAGAGCGAGGTAAAACAAGTCATGCGTGTACTGGGTATTGAAACATCTTGCGATGAAACCGGCATCGCTATTTACGACGACAAAAAAGGTCTGTTAGCCAACCAATTGTATAGTCAGGTGAAATTACATGCTGATTACGGCGGCGTAGTGCCTGAACTGGCTTCCCGCGATCATGTGCGTAAAACCGTGCCGCTGATTCAGGCGGCATTAAAAGAAGCCGCTCTGACGGCGAGCGATATCGACGCGGTGGCCTATACCGCAGGCCCGGGCTTGGTCGGCGCGCTGCTGGTCGGCGCAACCGTCGGGCGTTCGCTGGCATTTGCCTGGAATGTGCCAGCCATTCCTGTACACCATATGGAAGGTCATCTGCTGGCGCCAATGCTGGAAGATAACCCTCCGGATTTCCCGTTTGTGGCGCTGCTGGTCTCCGGCGGACATACGCAGCTCATTAGCGTGACCGGAATCGGTCAGTACGAACTGCTGGGAGAGTCGATTGACGATGCCGCCGGTGAAGCGTTTGATAAAACCGCCAAATTGTTGGGGCTGGATTATCCTGGCGGCCCGATGCTGTCGAAAATGGCGTCGCAGGGGACGGCGGGGCGTTTTGTCTTTCCGCGCCCGATGACCGATCGCCCGGGGCTGGATTTTAGTTTTTCCGGTCTGAAAACCTTTGCCGCTAACACCATTCGTAGTAATGGCGACGACGAACAAACTCGCGCTGATATCGCGCGCGCTTTTGAAGATGCGGTCGTGGATACGCTGATGATCAAGTGCAAGCGCGCGCTGGAAAGCACCGGTTTTAAGCGTCTTGTCATGGCGGGCGGCGTCAGCGCTAACCGCACGCTGCGTGCGAAGCTTGCCGAAATGATGCAAAAACGCCGCGGCGAAGTGTTCTATGCGCGCCCGGAATTTTGTACCGACAACGGGGCGATGATCGCCTATGCCGGAATGGTGCGGTTTAAGGCGGGCGTTACGGCGGATCTTGGCGTAACGGTACGTCCGCGCTGGCCGCTGGCCGAGCTGCCGGCGGCGTAAAAGCGGAAAAAGGGGGCGACATCATGCCGCCCCAACGGATTTACAGCAAAACGATGGGCATCCACAACAGCCTGGAGACGATCAGCAGCACCAGGAAAATCAGGCCGAAAATCGCGCCTAACCACGCCAATGGTGGAAGGGTGACGCGCGGCGGATTCGATATGTACGCCTATCACCGAGCTATTGCCGGTCAACCCTTGTGGGCCGATCCCCAGACGGTTGAGGCCCTCTTCCAGACGCAGTTCCAGCTCAATCTTTCTGGCGTTTCTTTTTCAGCTTCGTCCAGATTTTCGTCTCCTGGCGACGCCACAGACGCTGGATGTTGTCATGATGGCGCAGCAAAATGAGACATGACAGCATCGACACCGGGAAAGTGAACTGCGGTTTAAACCACCAGACGTAAAACGGCGCAATCAAGGCGCTGACAATCGCCCCTAACGATGAATAACCGCTTAACAGGACCGTCAGCAGCCAGGTGCCTGCCATGACGCCGGTTAAATCCCAGCCGATGGGCGCAATGGCGCCAAACGCGGTTGCTACGCCTTTCCCGCCTTTAAAGCCAAAAAAGACCGGCCAGATATGTCCCAGACAGGCGGCGATAGCGATAAGCCCCAGCCAGAAAGGGGTAACGCCTAACGCATACGCGCCCCAGACGGGCAACATGCCTTTAAGGATGTCAAAAATAAGTACCGCGACAGCCGCTCCCTTGCCACCGATTCGTAATACGTTCGTCGCGCCCGGGTTGCCGGAGCCGCTTTCTCGCGGATCGGGCAGCCCGGCGATGCGGCAAACCAGAATGGCACTGGAAATTGAGCCGCAGAGGTACGCGAAGAGGATCATTCCAGGCGCGATTGCACTCATAAGCTGTTCCGTATTGAAAGTGTCGTTTTATTTACTATTTCTGTGGATAATACGCACATTTCGCCGGAAGTGGTATCCGGGTTAGCCAAAAAGCAGGCAGGTCGTGATGGATATTGTATTTATAGAGCAACTTTCGGTAATCACCACTATCGGTGTTTACGACTGGGAACAGACTATCGAGCAAAAACTGGTGTTCGATATCGAAATGGCATGGGATAACCGCAAGTCGGCGAAAAGCGATGATGTCGCAGATTGTCTAAGTTACGCGGATATCGCCGACACGGTGATAAATCATGTTGAAGGCGGGCGTTTTGCTCTGGTCGAGCGTGTGGCGGAAGAGGTGGCGGATCTACTGCTTAGCCGATTCAATTCTCCGTGGGTTCGCATCAAACTGAGCAAGCCTAGCGCCGTCGCGCGCGCGGCGAACGTAGGGGTAATTATTGAGCGTGGCAATAATCTGAAATAAAAATAAATAATTTTATATTTTTTAAACCAAACGGTTATATATGGGGTCTTAACGCGAGATCCATTTTTGCAGTGTTTTTCATTTTAGGGGTTTATTGATGAGCGATATGCACTCGCTGCTGATAGCGGCAATTTTGGGTGTGGTCGAAGGATTGACGGAGTTTTTGCCGGTATCCAGCACGGGCCATATGATTATTGTGGGTCATCTGCTGGGGTTTGAAGGCGATACGGCCAAGACATTCGAAGTGGTGATTCAACTTGGATCTATTCTGGCGGTCGTGGTGATGTTCTGGCGGCGGTTGTTTGGTCTCATCGGTATTCACTTTGGCCGCCCGCTACAGCGTGAAGGTGAAAGTAAAGGTCGATTAACGTTGATTCACATCCTGCTGGGCATGATTCCGGCGGTGGTGCTGGGGTTAGTCTTTCATGACACGATCAAGTCGCTATTTAACCCGATTAACGTGATGTATGCGCTGGTGGTAGGCGGTCTGTTGCTGATTGCCGCCGAGTGCCTGAAGCCGAAAGAACCGCGCGCGCCGGGGCTGGATGATATGACGTATCGTCAGGCGTTTATGATTGGCTGTTTCCAGTGTCTGGCGCTGTGGCCGGGCTTCTCGCGTTCCGGAGCGACCATTTCCGGTGGGATGCTGATGGGCGTCAGCCGTTACGCCGCCTCCGAGTTCTCGTTCTTACTGGCTGTGCCGATGATGATGGGCGCAACGGTTCTGGATCTCTACAAAAGTTGGTCATTCCTGACCGCAGCGGATATTCCAATGTTCGCGGTGGGCTTTGTGACGGCGTTTGTGGTGGCGCTGATCGCCATCAAGACCTTCCTGCAACTGATTAAGCGTATCTCGTTTATTCCGTTTGCGATTTACCGCTTTGTGGTGGCGGCTGCCGTTTACGTTGTCTTCTTCTGATGATTGACCGTGCCGGATGGCGGCGTACCGCCTTGTCCGGCCTAACAGTTTTGTCGGTCTGATAAGCGCAGCGCCATCAGGCAATTTATCGTGCCGGATGGCGTTTAGCTGGCGGGGTTCGGGCAGCGCTTCTCTTTCCAGTTGGCGACCGCTGCAATTCGTCGCTTCGTCAGCTCCTCGCGAATCTCAATGCCCTTAAATCCGGCCTCCACCACCTCTTTCGTTGGTACCGCTTGGGCCACCTGCCAGGCTTCGCGCAGCCAGCGCCCCTGCGGGTAATCCGACGCTTCAAAGCCGGTACGTCCACGGACATCGGCCTCGCTGGTCAGCGCAATCTGCTCGACGCGCTGCGGTTTACGCCATGCATCAATGGCGTCAAACAGCTTAACGATCGTTTTCGGCTGGAGTATCGGAAAGGTGTGAATCAGATCGTGGTACGCGGCGACCAGTTTAGCTAAATCACGCAGGTCATTGGGGACGCGCAAACGCTGGCATAACTGTTCGACCAGTTTCACGCCCACCGGGCCGTGGCCATGATGGCGCGGCCAGAGGTTTTTCGGCGTTAAGCCTTTGCCCACATCATGACAAAGCGTGGCGAAACGGACATCAAGCTGCGGACTGAGCATGGCGGCCATCGACAGCGTCATCAACGTATGAACTCCGGTATCAATTTCCGGATGCCACTTTGCCGGCGCGGGTACGCCAAACAGGGCGTCGATTTCCGGAAACAGGACGCGCAGGGCGCCGCAGTCGCGCAATACCTGGAAGTAAACCTGCGGATTGCGGGTGGTAAGCGCATTTTCCGTCTCTTTCCATACCCGTTCCGGCGTCAGATGTTCCAGCTCGCCTGCCGCGGTCATTTCGCGCATTAGCGTCAGTGTTTCATCGGCGATACGGAAACTAAGATGAGCGTAACGGGCGGCAAAACGCGCCACGCGCAATACGCGCAAGGGATCTTCGCCAAACGCCGGAGAGACATGGCGCAGTAGACGCGCCTCCAGATCCCGGCGCCCGTGGTAAGGGTCGATAATCTGTCCGTCATCGTCGCGCGCCAGAGCATTAATGGTCAGATCGCGACGCTGGAGGTCGGCTTCCAGGGTAACGTCCGGCGCGGCATAGCAGGTGAAACCCGTGTAGCCGGAACCGGATTTACGCTCGGTACGCGCCAGCGCGTATTCTTCGTGAGTTTGCGGGTGGAGAAACACAGGAAAATCACGGCCTACCTGCTGGTAGCCCGCATCAAGCATCTCCTGCGGCGTGGCGCCGACAACGACCCAATCTTTATCTTTAACCGGTAGCCCTAACAACGCATCCCGAACCGCACCACCGACCAGATAAATCTTCACGCCACTTTCCTTTTAAAAACGATCATCCTCTAATGATAAGACAGTGCCGCAGAGAAGGCGATTTAGTTCATCCAGCGGTCTTTGCGTTTACGGCTTGGGATCATATGCGGCAGCACCAGCCCTAACAGCAAGCCAATACCCAATACGCCGCCGCCATACATAAACCACTGCATAATAATGGTGCGCTGTTTGTCATCCAGTTGCAGATTCGCGGCGCTAACTTTTTTCTGCGCGACAATCAGCTCGTTTTTCAGCTTCTGGTTCTCTTCTTTTAGCCCGTTGATGACGCTGTCGCTTTGCGCCACTTTCTGCTGCATGTCGGCGGTGCGCTGATTCCACGTGGTATCAATATTGTTGAGTTTATCGGTTAACGTTTTGACCTGATTTTCCAGATCCGGCACGCGGGTACGCAGGCTTGGCGTGGTATTCAGTTCTTTTAACGGTATCCAGGCAGTACGACCAGAACTGTCTTTAATTTGACCATAGTTGGCATCGCTCTGTAAGAGCGTGACTTCCTCGCCGGCGTTGACGGTACCCACAAGGCGATAATTATCTCCCGGACCGCTGCGGACCCAGGTATTCAGTTCATCAGAAACGTAACGCGTCTCTTCAGCATGAGAGACGGCGGTGGCGCTAAGCGCAAGTAAAGTTAGTCCAATCAGGCGTAATTTTGGCATCAGGCTGTCGTTATTGTCAGAGAAAGTGGAACGATAGTAACGGCATCAGTGTCGCTACGCAAAGCAGTCGACATCAATCGGAATCATCTGTGTCGCCTTTGCCGCTACGTCAAACTTTTACGCCCGTCAAATTGCTCGTTGCATGGCAATTTGGCGCAAAATACTATCTACTGACAAAAATAATGCGGGTAAGTTCGCCAAGAATCTTCCCAGATGTGACATAACCCATAAGTACAAGGCCATGGCTCAGGAAATCGAATTAAAGTTTATCGTCAATCACGACGCCGTAGATGCGCTGCGAAATCATCTTCATACGCTCGGCGGCGAGCATCATGCGCCCAGCCAGTTGCTGAATATCTATTTCGAAACGCCTGATAACTGGCTACGCCGCCATGATATGGGGCTGCGTATTCGTGGTGAAAATGGGCGCTATGAAATGACCATGAAAATTGCCGGCCGGGTAACGGGCGGGCTGCACCAGCGACCCGAATACAATGTTGCGCTAAGCGAACCCGTGCTGGATCTGACGCAACTTCCGGCGGAGGTCTGGCCGGATGGCAACCTGCCCGACGGCCTGGCATCAAGCGTACAGCCGCTGTTCAGTACCGATTTTTACCGGGAAAAATGGTGTCTGGACGTTGACGGCAGCAGGATTGAAATTGCGCTCGATCTCGGCGACGTAAAAGCGGGCGAGTTTGCCGAACCAATTTGTGAGCTGGAGCTTGAGTTGCTTCGCGGCGATACGCGCGCCGTGTTAAAACTGGCGAAGCAACTGCTGTCGCAAACCGGTTTGCGTCAGGGCAGTCTGAGTAAGGCGGCGCGAGGTTATCACCTGGCGCAGGGGAATGCGCCGCGAGAGAATACACCAACGGCAATTCTGCGGACTGCCGCGAAAGCTACGGTAGAGCAAGGGCTGGAGGCCTCGCTGGATCTGGCGTTGTCACAGTGGCAGTACCATGAAGAGCTCTGGCTGCGCGGCGACGAGTCGGCGAAAGAACATGTGCTGGATGCTATGGGATTAGTGCGCCATGCCTTAATGCTTTTTGGTGGCATTGTTCCACGTAAAGCGAGCGCTCACTTACGTGATCTACTTACCCAGGCGGAAGCGACGATGACATCCGCGGTGTCCGCCGTCACAGCCGTTTATAGTACGCAAACGGCGATGGCGAAACTGGCATTGACGGAATGGCTGGTGACGAAAGCCTGGCAGCCATTTCTGGACGCGAAGGCGCAGGCCAAAATGGCCGATTCTTTTAAGCGTTTCGCCGACATTCATCTTTCTCGTCATGCTGCTGAATTAAAAAAAGTTTTTGGACAACCGCTGGGTGATAAGTATCGCGACCAGTTGCCGCGTTTGACTCGCGATATCGACAGCGTTTTACTGCTGGCCGGGTATTATGATGCGATGGTCGCGCAGGCATGGCTGGAAAACTGGCAGGGATTGCGTCACGCCATTATTACCGGGCAACGTATTGAAATTGAACATTTCCGTAATGAGGCCATCAACCAGCAGCCGTTCTGGTTGCACAGCGGAAAACGATAATCAGAACCGTAGAAAGCGCCTGATGACGCTGCGCTTATCAGGCTTACGGTATGCGGACTTGTAGGCCGGATCAGGCGAAACGCCGCCATCCGGCATTATTTAAAGGATATCCCCTAAATGACGCCGCTCTCTTCACCCTTATCGCAGTACTGGCAGACCGTTGTTGAGCGCCTACCAGAAGGATTTACTGAGACATCGCTTAGCGCGCAGGCGAAGTCAGTGCTTACATTTAGCGATTTTGCGCTGGATAGCGTGATAGCGCATCCGGAGTGGCTTGCCGAACTGGAATCCGCATCGCCGCAGGCTGATGAATGGCGACATTACGCTGGCTGGTTACAGGAGGCGTTGGCAGGTGTCTGTGACGACGCCTCGCTGATGCGTGAGCTGAGGCTTTTTCGTCGTCGCATCATGGTACGCATCGCCTGGGCACAGACGCTGTCGCTGGTGGACGATGAGACTATTTTACAACAGTTGAGCCATCTGGCGGAGACGCTCATCGTCGGGGCGCGCGACTGGCTGTATGCCGCCTGTTGCCGCGAATGGGGAACCCCCTGTAACCCGCAGGGCGTTCCGCAGCCGCTGCTGATTTTAGGCATGGGCAAGCTGGGCGGCGGCGAACTGAATTTTTCGTCTGATATCGATCTGATTTTCGCCTGGCCGGAACATGGCGAGACCCGGGGCGGGCGTCGTGAACTCGATAACGCCCAGTTTTTTACGCGTCTCGGGCAGCGGCTGATCAAAGCGCTGGATCAGCCCACAATGGATGGTTTTGTCTATCGGGTAGACATGCGCCTGCGACCGTTTGGCGACAGCGGCCCGCTGGTACTGAGTTTTGCCGCGCTGGAGGATTACTATCAGGAGCAAGGACGCGACTGGGAACGCTACGCCATGGTGAAAGCGCGGCTAATGGGCGATAACGACGACGCCTGGTCTCGTGAATTACGCGCCATGCTGCGGCCTTTCGTTTTCCGCCGCTATATCGATTTCAGCGTCATCCAGTCGCTACGTAATATGAAAGGGATGATCGCCCGCGAAGTGCGACGCCGCGGTTTGAAAGACAACATTAAACTTGGCGCGGGCGGTATTCGGGAAATTGAGTTTATCGTGCAGGTATTCCAGCTGATCCGCGGCGGACGCGAGCCGTCGCTACAGTCGCGTTCGTTACTGCCGACGCTGGATGCTATCGCTGCGCTGCATTTGCTGCCTGAGAATGACGTGGCGCAACTACGCGTGGCCTATCTTTTTCTACGTCGTCTGGAGAATCTGCTGCAAAGCATCAATGACGAACAGACGCAAACGTTGCCTGCCGACGATCTGAATCGGGCGCGGCTGGCCTGGGGAATGAAGGCGGAGAACTGGCCGCAGCTTGTTGGCGAACTGACGGATCATATGGCTAATGTACGCCGCGTATTCAACGAATTAATTGGCGATGATGAAGCCGATACCCCGCAGGAGGAAGAACGTTCAGAGCCGTGGCGTGAAGTATGGCAGGATGCGCTACAGGAGGATGATTCGACGCCAGTGCTGGCGCATTTAGCCGATGAGGATCGGCGACAGGTTCTGACCCTTATCGCTGACTTCCGTAAGGAACTGGATAAACGCCCTATCGGCCCGCGCGGGCGGCAGGTGCTGGACCAACTGATGCCGCACCTGCTTGCTGACGTCTGTTCCCGCGAAGACGCCGCTGTTACGCTATCGCGGATAACGCCGTTGCTGGCGGGGATTGTCACTCGCACCACCTATCTGGAGCTGCTGAGCGAATTTCCCGGCGCGCTGAAACACCTGATTATGCTCTGCGCCGCTTCGCCAATGATAGCGAGCCAACTGGCGCGTTATCCGTTGTTGCTTGATGAACTGCTCGACCCCGGCACGCTTTATCAGCCGACGGCTACCGACGCTTACCGCGACGAATTACGCCAGTATTTGCTGCGCGTGCCGGAAGAGGACGAAGAACAACAACTGGAGGCATTACGCCAGTTTAAACAGGCACAGCTTTTGCGGATTGCGGCGGCGGATATTGCCGGTACGCTGCCGGTGATGAAAGTGAGCGATCACCTCACATGGCTGGCGGAGGCGATGATTGATGCTGTGGTGCAGCAGGCGTGGACGCAAATGGTTGCGCGTTATGGTCAGCCAGCGCATCTGGACGAACGCCAGGGGCGGGGGTTTGCGGTCGTCGGTTATGGCAAGTTGGGCGGATGGGAGCTGGGCTACAGTTCCGATCTGGATCTCATCTTCCTGCATGACTGTCCGATGGACGTCATGACCAACGGCGAACGCGAAATCGACGGGCGGCAGTTTTATCTGCGCCTGGCGCAGCGCATTATGCATCTGTTCAGTACGCGCACCTCCTCCGGCATTTTGTATGAGGTGGATGCGCGTCTACGCCCCTCTGGCGCGGCTGGAATGCTGGTGACTTCAGCGGACGCGTTTGCCGATTATCAGCAGCATGAAGCCTGGACCTGGGAACATCAGGCGTTGGTACGCGCTCGCGTGGTATATGGCGACCCGCAGCTTACCTCACAGTTTGATGCGGTGCGCCGCACTATCATGACGACGGCGCGTGACGGTAAGACATTGCAGACTGAAGTGCGTGAAATGCGCGAGAAAATGCGGGCGCATCTCGGCAATAAGCATCGCGATCGTTTTGATATTAAAGCTGATGAAGGCGGTATTACGGATATTGAGTTTATCGCGCAATATCTGGTACTGCGCTACGCTCATGAAAAACCTAAATTAACGCGCTGGTCTGATAACGTGCGCATCCTGGAGCTTCTGGCGCAAAACGGCATTATGGATGAACACGAAGCGCAGGCGCTGACGGTAGCCTACACCACACTGCGTGATGAACTGCACCACCTGGCGTTGCAGGAGCTTCCCGGTCATGTGGCGCAGACATGTTTTAGCAAAGAGCGCGCGCTGGTGCAGGCAAGCTGGCGGAAGTGGCTGGTAGCCGTTTGAATTATGCTATTATCGCGCGCAAATTTTGAATCTCTCAGGAGACAGGAATGAAAGTAAATCTGCCAGCGTTTGAACGTGCAGGCGTCATGGTTGTGGGTGATGTAATGCTGGATCGCTATTGGTATGGCCCCACTTGCCGTATTTCACCGGAAGCGCCGGTGCCCGTGGTTAAGGTAAATACCGTTGAGGAACGTCCGGGCGGCGCGGCGAACGTGGCGATGAACATTGCGTCTCTGGGAGCGAACGCCCGTCTGGTCGGCCTGACGGGTATTGATGACGCCGCGCGCGCGCTGAGCAAAACGCTGGCGGAGGTCAATGTGAAGTGCGACTTCGTTTCTGTGCCGACGCATCCGACGATTACCAAACTGCGCGTACTATCACGTAATCAGCAGCTCATTCGTCTTGATTTTGAAGAAGGCTTTGAGGGCGTGGACCCGCAGCCGTTGCATGAGCGTATCAACCAGGCGCTGGGATCGATCGGCGCGCTGGTATTGTCCGATTATGCCAAAGGCGCTCTGACCAGCGTGCAGACTATGATTTCCCTAGCGCGCCAGGCGGGCGTGCCGGTGCTCATCGATCCGAAAGGAACGGATTTTGAACGTTACCGCGGCGCCACGCTGCTGACGCCAAACCTTTCTGAATTCGAGGCGGTTGCGGGGAAATGTAAAAGCGAAGACGAACTGGTTGAACGCGGCATGAAGCTCATTGCCGATTACGACCTTTCCGCGCTGTTGGTCACGCGTTCCGAACAGGGAATGACGCTGCTGCAACCGAATAAAGCGCCGCTACATATGCCGACGCAGGCGCAGGAAGTTTATGATGTTACCGGTGCGGGCGATACGGTGATCGGCGTGCTGGCGGCGACGCTGGCGGCGGGAAATACCCTGGAGGAGGCGTGTTATTTCGCCAATGCGGCGGCGGGCGTAGTGGTAGGTAAACTCGGGACGTCAACGGTTTCCCCTATTGAGCTGGAAAACGCAGTGCGCGGACGCGCGGATACCGGCTTCGGCGTCATGACCGAAGAGGAGTTGAGACAGGCCGTCGCCAGCGCGCGTAAGCGTGGCGAGAAAGTGGTCATGACCAACGGCGTTTTCGATATTCTGCACGCGGGCCACGTCTCTTATCTGGCGAACGCGCGCAAACTGGGCGACCGCCTGATTGTTGCGGTCAATAGTGACGCCTCGACTAAACGTCTGAAAGGCGAAAGCCGTCCGGTTAATCCGCTCGAACAGCGTATGATCGTGCTGGGCGCGCTGGAGTCGGTCGACTGGGTTGTCTCTTTTGAAGAGGATACGCCGCAACGACTGATTGCCGGTATTCTGCCGGATCTGCTGGTAAAAGGCGGCGACTATAAGCCGGAAGAGATCGCGGGCAGCGAAGAGGTCTGGGCCAACGGCGGCGAAGTCATGGTGCTGAACTTCGAAGATGGTTGTTCCACGACCAATATCATCAAAAAGATCCAGACCGAGAGCGAGAAGTAAAACCGCGTCATCAGGCGTTACAGACGCTGCGGGCGCTGATTTTGAAGGTGCGTCGGACATTTTGTTTCGACGCGTATCTCGCGGTTGACGCTGCTTTTTTTTCGACCTAAAGTAAAGGAATAAGGGTGAGAGGGGATCTCTCCCCCCTCTGATTGGCTGTTAGTAAGCTGGGAAACTTATCAGTAACAGAACAATCAGTATGATGACCTGGTGCATCATAACCCTTTCCTTATTAAAGCCCCTTCCTCGGGAGGGGCTTTCCCGTTTCAGCCCCTTGCTGACATCGCGATTGTTGGTGAGTGGCCTGTCTGGCGCAAGGGCTTTCTCCCGCCGATTTTGCGTTACTGGATCGCCCACGCAAAATGGCCTGCTGGTCATAACGCTTTGTACAGACAAGGTGGAAAAAAGATAAAAAAATCCCCGGCCTTATGGCCAGGGACAGGAGATATGGCGGGGAGGTTATTGCTCTTTTATCGTTGCTTCGCGATTAATCTCATCCGTTGCCGATGAAACCAACGGCGTGGTCAGCGCCTTTAGCGAGCCGCCGGCGATGCCAATCTCGTTTAACAGCGAATCGATCAGCGGCGCCTGGGTACGATAGGTGAGCGCGGCAGATAACGCTTGTTCCGCCAGGTTTCCCCCGTTAGCGCCGCCAGCGGCGACGTCGCCCGCCGTCGCGCCGCGATTGAGGCCATCGACCTGAATAATCTTAATGCCGTCGATGGATTTCATCGGTTCAACAGACTTCTCAATAACAGCAGGCAACGATTGTAAGAGCGCTAGTTTAAATTTGAGGCTGGTTTGTTCGTCAGATAGTACGTTGATAGCGTCATTCAGCGCCCGTTGCGCTTCGGCTTCCGCCAGACCTTTTTTACGCGCTGCTTCCGCCAGTTCGATGATGGCGGCGGCTTGCAATTCTGCCGCTTCTTTCTCTGCTTTTGCCCGAACGGTCAGTTCGACCGCTTTGGTTTCCGCATCCTGCGCCGCGGCGATCAGAGCGACCTGCTTGGCGCGATCCGCTTCGGCGGTCTGGCGGGTGGTTTCTACGTTTTGCTGGGCGCGAACCGCATCGGCCAGCGCGTCGTTGGCGCGCGCTTCCGCTTGCGATTGCTGCTCGGATTTGGCGGCAATGGCGATAGATTTCGTCTGGTTGGCGATTTCTGTCACCTGTTGCTGTTCGATCTCTTTAATACGTACTTCACGCTCGGCCTCAACTTTCCTGGACCGTACTGCTTGCTCACGTTCGATCTCCGTCTCCTGGATCTGCCGCTCAGCAAGAATGCGCGTCTGTTCTGCTTCACGATGGCGCTCGGCCTCAAAAGCGGCAATTTTGGCGTTTTGTTCGGCGGTGCGGGTTTTAACCTGTTGCTCCTGCTCCAGAGTCATAAAGGCTTCTTGTTGCTCGATTTCCAGCTTGCGTTCAAGCGCGTCGCGGTTCTTTTCGCGCACCGCCACTTCCACATCCTGTTCCACTTCATTACGTTCACGACGGCGGCGTTCGGTTTCCTGCGTCAGTTTCGTCAGACCTTCGGCATCAAAGGCATTGTTTGGATTGAAATGCTCTTTGGACGTTTGGTTAAAGTTGGTTAATGAGACGCTTTCCAGCTCCAGGCCGTTTTTCGACAAATCTTCCGCAACGGTGTTTTGTACGCCCTGAACGAAGTTTTCACGCGTATCCTGTAGCTCATGCATCGTCATCTGGGCTGCGGTAGCGCGTAAGGCGTCAACGAATTTATCCTCAACCAGCATACGCAGATCTTCCGGTGACAGCGTTCGCTGGCCAAGCGTTTGTGCGGAGGTGGCAATACCTTCAACAGAGGGTTTTACACGCACGAAGAAAGCAACGACCACGTCAACGCGCATACGATCTTTGGTGATCAGGCTGTCGACGGTAGCACGGCTGACTTCAAGTTTTAGGGTATTCATATTGATCGGAATAATTTCGTGAAAGATTGGCATCACAATAGCGCCGCCGCTCATCACCACTTTTTGCCCGCCAAGCCCGGTACGGACAAACGCCTGTTCCGCAGATGCGCGGCGATAAAGGCGAGCAAAAATGATCCCGATAATTAGTAAGACGATAACCGCCACGATGGCGGTAAACATCCATGATGGCAATATGCCAAAAACATCATCCATTATGTAAGTTCCTCTCAATTAAACATAGAAGGTACGCTCAGCCAAATAACGCGTTGCGGAAAGTCGGCAGACAATCAGCACCTTGTCTCCTTTTTTAAATTCTTTTCCCTTTTCGGGTTCCAGCAGTAAATAGTGAATCTGGCCGAACTTATCGGTAAATTTTCCTTCGCAAGGTGTTCCGGCGACGGCGGCGTGGCCGGTAATAATCGCCATGCCGCCGATAAATTCCTCTTCCCGGAGGGCGGAGCTTTCATCTCTGGGTAGCCAGGGCGCGAGGATTTTTTCGCTGTAATGCACGGCAAAGACCGACAGGACAATGCTTAACGGGACCAGCAGCAGATTGCTGAGCGGCGCCTGCCAGAGCATGATCCCGCCATGCTGGATGAGGATACCGAAGAGGCCGAAATAGCCGGCCAATAGACAGAGGACGACTAGGGCGGGAACGCGTCCAATATTCAGATAATGAAGCGCCTGGCCCGCAGGGCCGGATGACAGGGCATCATAATGATCGAGATGGGCGTCGAGCGCGCCTGAAAGAAAGTGGCCAAAAATCAGAGAAATCATCTCCAGCACGCCGATAAAGAAAACGAACGCGATGGCAAACAGATAGGGGCTGTTATACTCCGCAAATAAGGTCATATTTTCTATCCTTGTCGCCGCCTTCAGAAGGATGTTCGCGTGATAATTTTCATGCTTGTTATTTCATTGCGTTACAATATCATGTGACCCATATCTCCTTAAGTCCGAAAAGCGATTTATCCGTCGTTATCTTTGGTGAATATTGTGATTTTGCGCATTAAATTTGCGCACGTTATGTATAAAACCGCCGTACATATAGGGAAATACTGAAATTAGAAAAAGCATATAGCCTTAACAGAATTCAATAACTGGAGGGTATGCTGATGAACAACAATAACGTCTATTCATTAAATAATTTCGATTTTCTGGCGCGCAGCTTTGCCAGAATGCAGGCGGAGGGGCGTCCTGTTGATATCCAGGCGGTAACCGGCAATATGGACGAGGAGCACCGCGACTGGTTTTGCAAGCGTTACGCGCTTTACTGCCAGCAGGCGACTCAGGCGAAAAAGTTAGAATTAGAACACTAATGCAGGCTCCCTTATACAGGCGCAGGGCATTATTCAGATCTTATATGAGCGGGCCGTCAGGCCCGTTCACGTTTTTACTCTTGTGGATCGACTGGCGGAATGGCGGGCGCAGGTTTTACTTCTTCAGGCTTGTCGCGAGCTTCCAGTTCGCTGAGGCGTTGCTCCAGCAGCGCCAGTTTTTCCCGGGTGCGCAGCAAGACCTGAGTCTGGACATCAAACTCTTCGCGGCTCACCAGATCGAGACGCGTCAGCTGAGATTGCAGCGTTTGACGGATTTTTTTCTCGATATCTTCCCCGAACTCGCGAATACCTTTCGGCATTGACTCATGAACCTGGCGTGCGATTTGCTCAATTTTTTTCGGGTCAATCATTGTGGTTTCCCTGAACTGGTAAGTGTTAGCTCTTATTGTAGTGCGATATGTGGACGCCATAAACCAGAATTGTGTGATGTCATACGGAGTAAAGGCGTTGATGAAGGTAATCAATAGCGTTATAGTTAACCCGCTTATTCTCAGGGCGGGGCGAAATTCCCCACCGGCGGTAAATCAGCGATGTTTAACGCATTTCTCATCACGGTGCGCCGTGACGGAACGCGGAGAGCAGGTTGAAAGCCCGCGAGCGCTTTTTGCCATAGCGAAAAGGTCAGCAGATCCGGTGTAATTCCGGGGCCGACGGTTAAAGTCCGGATGGGAGAGGGTAACGATCCAGTCGGGCATGGACCCGCTCACGTTATTTTTTTGCCGCTTGTCGGCACTCCTAAGACTGCCCTGATTCTGGTAACCATAATGTTAATGAGGTTTTTTTACCATGAATCAGACGCTACTTTCCTCTTTTGGTACGCCTTTTGAACGTGTTGAACTTGCACTGGATGCGCTGCGTGAAGGACGCGGTGTGATGGTGCTTGATGATGAAGATCGTGAAAACGAAGGCGATATGATTTTCCCCGCAGAGACAATGACCGTAGAACAGATGGCGTTAACCATTCGTCACGGTAGCGGTATTGTTTGCCTGTGTATTACTGAAGATCGCCGTAAGCAGCTCGATTTGCCAATGATGGTGGAAAACAACACCAGCGCCTACGGCACCGGTTTTACCGTGACCATTGAAGCCGCAGAAGGCGTGACCACCGGCGTTTCCGCCGCTGACCGTGTCACTACGGTGCGTGCGGCAATTAAGGATGGCGCAAAACCGTCCGATCTTAACCGTCCGGGGCACGTTTTCCCACTGCGCGCTCAGGCGGGCGGCGTGCTGACGCGCGGCGGTCATACGGAGGCGACCATCGATCTGATGACGCTGGCCGGTTTTAAACCTGCAGGTGTACTGTGCGAGTTGACTAACGACGATGGGACGATGGCGCGCGCGCCGGAGTGTATCGCGTTTGCAGGCCAGCATAATATGGCGGTGGTCACGATTGAAGATCTGGTGGCTTACCGCCAGGCGCATGAGCGCAAAGCCAGCTGATCGAACGGATCATGGTTGAAAAAAGCCGATGACATCTCATCGGCTTTTTTGTATTCCTTCGGTGCCATATTGTTCAGTTTCAAAGAACGACGAATAAGCTGAATGGTAAAATTATTGTGAGAAAAGCAGAGGCCTGAATGCAGACCTCTGCTTTGGTTTATCTATTCAGGTTATTTGCCTCTGGCCAGTTTCAATGCCCAGGCGCCGCTCATCACCAGCAGCAGAATCAGGCACAACCCAAAGGCCAACATACATGCCTGCGCCATGTTCATAAAGTGCCAGGGCGGAAGCAGATACCAGCCTTCGGACTGCTGGTAGAGATCGACAAACCACTGCTGTACGCTACTGAGCGTCACGCCATCAGGGACGATAGGCGCGTCATAACCGCAGTCTCCGGTAGGTTTAAACCACTCCGGTGCCCATTCCGCCAACGGTAAGTTGAAAGGAAAGGTCGGGTCAGTCGAACATCCTTGCACGCCAAAAAGTGAATCGGGGTCCGCATTATGTACCGCATGATGGATACCATTAAGCTTAATAGAAAACTTAATGCCCATAATGCTGCCATAAAACGCCGCGATGCAGCCAATCAGCTTCAGCACAATATTTTTGGGATTTATTGCCGCAATCACCCCGCCAATTACCATCACAAACATCGCGTAACGGATGTAAACACACTGCTCGCACGGTGCCATGTAGAGGTAGATTTGGAAGAACGAGTGCGCCAGGATAATTAATCCTCCCATCGCGATGGCCATTAACAGCCACAGAAAGCGCTGTTCCTGCCATCTCACCAGCGTATCCACTGGTCTTGCGCGTAGGTCTCGCCATAATCCCTTAATAAAATCCATAATCGTTTCCCTGCTTATTTTTTAGTGGCCAGTTCCCGAACGAGTTCAGCCATAGAATCGATGGATTTGATGTTTTTGGTGTAGATAAGGTACTTGCCGTTGACGACGTAAGCCGGAACACCCTGAATTTTGGCAACGTCATAGGCTGCTTTCCATTTTTCCAGAGTCTCCTGAACGGCAGGATCTTTCAGCGCCGCTTCAAAATCAGCCTGGCTCATGCCTGCGGCGTCCAGCCCGGTTTTAATAAATGCCGCCGGATCTTTCCCATCTGACCAGCGCTCTTTCTTATCATGGTAAGCCGTATACCAGGCGAACTTCGCTTTTTTGAATTGTGATTTAGCATCAAATAACGAAATCCCGGCAGCTTTATCTTTGGCGATCAGGACTGCAAATACTTCGCTGGCCTGTTTGCCATATTCGCCTTTTGTTTCCAGGTGGAACGGGGTGAACGTAACGAGATCGGCGACTTTATCAGAAACCGGACCTGTTACGGCTTTGTCATATTTGTAGCAGAAAGGGCAGGCGTAGCTAAATACCTTAATCAGCGTTTTATCCGCATTAGGAATTGGTTTCTCCAGAACCATATAATCTGTGCCCTCGGTAAAAGCCGATGCCGCAAAAGGAGTGACCAATGCCGCGGTTAATACTACGCTTTTAAATAAAGAGGTAATCCATTTAGATGACATATTAATTCCTTCCCGTGATTTATTTAAACATTTGTGTTGGATGTACCAGTAACGCACGATAGTGAGTCTGGTTGGGTTTATCCGACAGCACATCAATTTCAACTTTCACTTCTTTCGTTTTATAGTCAATCTCATTCAGTTTGCCGACTGTTGGTTTACCAACGTCGAACAGGTTAATAGAACCGCCAAAGCCGAACATGGTGTCGCGGTCTTTTTGATATTCAACAACCGAGGTAATAGGACTATAGAAATCATATCCACGTTCTTTACCGTATTCCCAAACTTGTTGTACGGTGCCTTTCTTCTCATCGATCTTATATTCGACAAAACGGGAATATTTCATGGTCGGTAGAGCCGGTTGCTCCAGGCCGCGACCATCACCGTTATCAAAGACCGTTAACGTACCTTTGCTGGAAAGCCATGCCGTATGTTGGGTATAGGTGAAATCGAAATCGGTGTCCTTACACTTGCCGTTTTCGTCACAGGTCAACGGCTTACCATGATCGTCTACCGGTTTCAGCAATTTACTGGCTAGCTGCTTATTCCAGCCTTTAGACGGTGCCAGTATCCATTTCACCTGCTTATCGCGACCAATTTTTACAATACCCTGATGGCGGGAAGAAAGGATGATGGAGTCGTCTTTCGCGTCATAAGCGATAGAGTTGACGTGCGCCCAGTTACGACCGGCACCAACGCCAAGCGCATCGCCATACGGCGTATCCGGTTCGAGTTTCGCCTGCTGTCCGGCATGGGCCAGATCGACGTTCACGCATACTGCGCCCGCATCCAGCGCGCCGAGCAGCGCATCACGCATAGGGTCGAGGATTTTGGTTAAATCCCAAACGTCTACTACGCGGCCAGACTTATCAACCTCAATGATTTGGTCACGAATAGTATGAACATGTATGCCGTCTTCTTTGCGGTAATCGCGTTTGCCGACGCGCAGCAGTACGGTACCGTTCACGGTTTCGATGGATTCATGAGATGCGTCCAGGAACCCGCGCGGCAGTTTATGATCGGCAAGAATTTGCCCCATCATGTCAAACTCGTACCAGTGTTGGCCCTGCACCGCGGTAAAGGTGCCGCGAGGCGTTTCACGAATCCCCATCAGGTAGCCACGTTTGTTGATATTCATATCGTGGCCGTTGTAGAAGGTATCTTGATCCAGCCACCAGCGGTATTCACCCTGGGTGTCGACCACAAACGTATAAGGGGCGATATCGAAAGGCAAAGCCCCGCCCGCCGGGCCGGCATCAAGAATGCCCGCATTTTTATCTTTTTCGCCGTGCCAGTGAAATTCAGCGCCCTGCGGCGTAAAGGTATGGGTATTTACCAGATAAAGGCGATCTTCAAATCCTGGCGCAACTTTAATAACTTTCGTTTGCTGGAGATCTGAAATAGAACGGTTATCCATATAATGGTTGACGATGGCGGACGTCTGCACCACATAGTCATCCTTCATGGCTTTGCCGTTTTCTTTATATTCTACCGTGACGTTGTTGGCAAATTTCTGATAAAGGCCAAAAATAGGAATACCGTCATAGGTTTCTAAAGACTCTTTCCCAACGGTATAAGTAACGGGAACGCCTTTTTCCCCTTTGCCATGTACAGTAACTTTAACGTCTGAAATAATATGGCTATCTAATTCCACCAGTGCGGTGAGAGGGGCATTACCGTAAGGATCGACAACGACTGCGCCTAATTTCCCTGCGGGCTGCGCCGGTTGAAAACCTGCGGCAAACGTACTGGCTGCGGTGAGTCCGCATGTCAGTGCGACGGCGCCGGCAAGTATTGTTTTCCGGTATTGGTCAAACATGGATATATCTCCTTATATACAACTTCTAAATATAATACTTCTGAATATACTATGTTTTTATGAATAATAAATGAGGTAAATGATTGGTCTTTAAATATAAGTCATGATGCTGTTACTTATTTTAAAGTATATTCTGTATCAATATTTTTTAATTGCCTGAGTGAGTCGATAGTAGGAGTGTGATATTTTAAGAACAATATAAATTAGTACGAAGTGTGATCTTATCGACATTGTTTTCTGCTTAATACCTCTTTCATTATTGTGTTTCACCACTGATTTATATGATCAAAATCATTTATTTGTTCCACAAATATGCCAGTATATGAATACGTCAAAATAAGGGTATGTAAAATTTTAACGTTAAATGTTTAGTGATGTTAAATTTTAAGGGTAAAAAGGATGTTTATTGCCTGGTATTGGATAATATTAATCGTTCTGGTGGTAGTAGGGTATATTTGCCATATGAAGCGTTATTGCAGAGCGTTTCGGCAAGACAGAGATGCATTACTTGAAGCGCGAACGAAACGTTTTCGCCAGACGAGCGAAGGCGACAGCGTGATGAATGAGCAGAAATAGCGCATATCCTTGACGGGCAGCCGGATGTTGCCTGGCTAAAGGCCTGCATCCGGCGCGACGTTGCTCTTAACCGATACCTATCGTCTGCAAAATGACGAGACTGAGCCCCATGATGGACATACCGCAAAGCACACCATAGCTGGGGTTATTGTTAGGATCGATCTCTTTTGCCAACGGCATCAGTTCATCGACGGAGAGCGCCACCATAATGCCGGCGACTGCTGCCATGATAGCCGCCATAACGATCGGTGAAACCAGGCTGCCCAAAATCAGCCACGCCAGCACGCCGCCAAGAATTTCCGCCATGCCGGAGATACCGGCCCAAAAAATCGCGGTACGTTTTGAGCCCGTCGCGGCATAAACCGGGCCGGCAACCGCCAGCCCTTCAGGAATATTGTGCAACGCCACCGCCAGTGCGATGCCGAAACCCAGTTCAAGATTGCTGCTGGCAGTGACAAAGGTGGCGATTCCTTCCGGAAAGTTGTGCAGGCTAATGCCGAGCGTCAATAAAATCGCAGTGCGTTTTATCGAGCCGGGAAGCGGCTGCTGCCTTTTTTGCACCAGATCCTGCGGATGAGCGTGAGGAAGCAGACGATCCAGCCCGAAGTAGCCCAACAGGCCGATAATAAACATCCCGTAGCCCAGTACAGGCGACATCCCCTCGGTATCTAACGCGGCGGGCAGCATCTCCATCAGCGAGATGAGCAGCATGATCCCTGCGGCGAAGCCCAGCGAAAAAGCCAGCACGCGGTTAGACGGTTTTTGGCCAAGAACGCCAAGAAACGCGCCAATAAAGGTGGCAGCGCCCGCCAGTAAGGTCAGAATAAGTGGTACTGACATCCATTACTCCTTATCAATTTGCCGTCCGAACCTGACCTTCAAAATAACTGATGATCTTCATCATAGTTATCTGAGTTCTTCCTCTGTGAAGAAAGCGTATGGTGATGTTAACAAAATGTCTTTCCTGTAAGGATAACATCATGTCTTTAACGTGTATGCCAGCATTGTTTTTGGGGCATGGCAGCCCGATGAACGTGCTGGACGATAATGATTATACCCGCGCCTGGCGGCGATTGGGGGAAGCCCTACCGCGACCACAGGCGATAGTGGTGGTGTCGGCGCACTGGTATACCCGTGGGACGGGCGTCACAGCGATGGAAAGGCCGCAAACTCTCCACGATTTTGGCGGTTTTCCGCAGGCGCTGTATGACATGCATTATCCGGCCCCTGGATCGCCTGCGCTGGCGCAGCGTCTGGTTGAACTGTTGGCTCCCGTTCCCGTCGCGCTCGATAAAGAGGCGTGGGGATTTGATCACGGCTCCTGGGGCGTATTGATCAAGATGTACCCGAATGCGGATATCCCGATGGTGCAGCTTAGTGTTGATAGTACCAAACCGGCGGCATGGCATTTTGAGATGGGTCGTAAACTGGCGACGCTGCGTGACGAAGGCGTGATGCTGGTGGCTAGCGGGAATGTGGTTCATAACCTGCGGACTGTGCGTTGGCACGGTGACAATATACCGTATCCCTGGGCGGCGTCATTTAATGACTTTGTGAAAGCTAACCTGACGTGGCAGGGGCCGGTAGAACAGCACCCGCTGGTGAATTATCTGCAACATGAAGGGGGCGCCTTATCGAACCCGACGCCGGAGCACTTTTTGCCTTTGCTGTATGTACTTGGCGCCTGGGACGGCAAGGAACCTATCACCATCCCGGTCGACGGTATTGAGATGGGCAGTATAAGTATGTTGTCGGTGCAGGTGGGGTAGGCCGGATAAGGCGCTGAATGATTGCCCGATGGCGCTACGCGCATCGGGCTTACAGGAAAATCTATCCTTCGACAAAAATATGCGGATAGAAGCGGGAGAGATCCTGGGTGATCAGTGCCCGATCTTCACGGATACCAATTCCGGCGGGTTGATCGTTAATCAGCCAGCTACCAATCAGGGTGTAACTGTCGCCGAATTTTGGCAGCGGATAGAACTGTTGCACGATCATACCCTCTTCGCCATACGGGCCTTCCACGGATTCGATCGTTTTACCGTTCTCAATAATCGATACGTTCGCCCCTTCGCGGGAGAAGATCGGTTTCACGACATATTTATCCATTGGCGGATGTTCGTCTTCGGCGAAATACGCAGGCAACAGATTCGGATGGTCCGGGAACATCTCCCACAACAGCGGCAATAACGCTTTATTGGAGATAATGCTTTTCCAGGCCGGTTCCAGCCAGCGCACGCCGGCATCTTCCAGCTTGGTGGAAAACATCTCGCGTAGCATAAATTCCCACGGATAGAGCTTGAACAGGTTCGCAATGACCTGATCCTGCAGATCCGTAAATTGACCTTTTTCCCCCAGACCAATATCGTCGATATAGAGAAATTCGGTGGCGATTTCCGCTTCGGCCGCGCAATCCTGTAAATACTGAATGGTGCCGCGATCCTCAACCGTATCGCGACAGCAGGTGAGATGCAGCAACTGAAAACCGTACTGTTCGCGAAGTTCAGCAAAGCGTTCAATCAGCTTTTCCTGCAGGCTATTAAACTGATCGCTGCCTTCCGGCAGATTGCCCGCGTTGATCTGATCTTCCAGCCAAATCCACTGAAAAAACGCCGCTTCATACAGCGATGTTGGCGTGTCGGCATTATTTTCGAGCAGCTTAGGCTCGCCGATGCCGTCCCAGGCCAAATCGAGGCGGGAATAGAGTGACGGTTGTTGCGTTTGCCAGGACTGGCGAACAAAACCCCAGGTATGTTTTGGAATACGAAACTTCGTCATCAGCTCATCGCTGGCGATGACGCGTTCTACTACCTTGAGGCACATCTGGTGCAGCTCGGCGGTAACGTCTTCCAGTTTTTCCACCTGGGCGAGCGTTAACTTGTAATAAGCGTCTTCACACCAGTACGGTTCACCATACATAGTGTGAAAATTAAACCCGTATTCAGTCGCTTTATCGCGCCAGTCCGGGCGCTCGGTAATACTGACTCTTTCCATGCGTATCAGCCGCCCATCGAACGTGTTGAAGTACCGGCAGCGCTACGCTGCATAGTGCTCTGTTTGGCGACGGATTCGCCAAAACCGCCGCGGGTAACGGTTGTTGTGGTGGCAGGTTTCGGCGCCATCGCGGTTTTCGGTACGGTCATTGTCCGGCCCGGTTGCGCCGCCCCGTAGTTTTTACCTGCCGCATCGGTATATTTGCCGTATGCAGGGCTGGCCGGGTTTTTCGAGCTAAACAGCGGCTGTTGCGCAAAGCCTGCGCCGCCGCCCATCAGACGCCCCATCATGTAACCTGCCATAAGCGGCATCCAGAAACTGCCGCTGGATTGTTGGGCCTGCGCCTGATTTTCCGGCGCCATGCCAGCCTGTGCGGGCGCTTGCTGGCACTGGCCTTCGCCAAACTCAGCGACGCAATCTTCGCGTGTAGCGTACTTAGGCGCAGTACGTTCGGCCTCTTTCAGCGCATTGTTATACGCGGTTGTACATTCCGCGCTTTTGCCCGGATTCGCCGCTGAACAGTCATCAGCGTTTTGATACAGCGATACGGTTTCATCGCTTTTTTCACAGCCAGCCAGCATAAAAACAGCCGTAACCGCCAGGGCGACCGGCGTTAAATGCCGCGCGCTCCAGCTTTTGCGAAATGATGCGTGATGGATGGATTTTGTCCGTTTCATATTTGTCTTCCAGGACCCAGTGGTAAATACAACATGCGTTCAGAATAGAGGATGACTGGTCGAAATTGAAGCGAGAAAAGGCGAGAATGCGGCGGAATAGCAGGATCTTTACGTTGTCTTACGTTCAGGCGCGGCTTTATGACAGGTAGCGCCGCGCTTACCAGACCTACAAGGGCATAGGTCTGATAAACGCAGCGCCAGCGAATAACTTATCAATGCCGGAATGGATTGCCGTTATTGCTGTTGGCGCGAGCGGCGGTCGGCTGTACTGCCGGCGCGGCGCTATGGGCATTATAACCGTCTGCGGCAGCATCCTGCTCTGGCGTTTCCGGCGCTACGCTTTCCGGCGACGTCGGGATAGGTTTACCCAACGTACTGTTAAGCGCGAGCAGATCCTGCTCGTTCAGCGTACCGAGCGCATATTTGATATTTAACTGATTAATCAAATAGGTATAACGCGCGTTGGCCAGTTGCTGCTTGGCATCATACAGAGTGGTGGTGGCATCCAGTACGTCAACAATGGTACGTGTACCGACCGAGTAACCGGCTTCCATTGCATCCAAAGAACTTTGCGCGGAAACGACTGCCTGTTTATACGCGTTGATGCTGCTGATGGAGGCGTTAATATTGTTAAAGGAAGAACGTACGGTCTGCACCACGCTACGGTGCGCGCTTTCCAGCTGTTCGCTTGCGCCGACGAAGTTATACTGCGCCTGTTTTACCTGCGAGTTAACCATCCCGCCTTGATACAGCGGCAGGGAGAAGTTCAGGCCGATTTTATTCTGCCCCATGTTGCTATCGTCGTACTGGGCGGAGTTGGTTTTAGAACCGCTATAAGAGGTATCAGAAATGCCGGTTGAGGCCGTTAAATTCAGCGTCGGCAGATGACCATCCTGCGCCTGACGGATTTGCTCGCGCGCCAGATCCTGACTTAAACGCGCCTGCAACAGCGACAGGTTACGGTTTTCCGCTTCCTTCAGCAGCGCATTAACAGCTTTGGGTTTGTCGGTTTTAAAATGCTCGACGTTAAGCGACGCCAGCTCCGGGTAATAATTGCCGGTTACCTGGCGCAGCTCTTCTACCGCGTTATCCAGGTTGTTGCGGGCGGTCACTTCATTCGCCAGTACGGTATCATATTGCGCACGGGCGTTTTGCACGTCGGTAATGGCGACCAGACCCACGTTAAAACGTTGCGTCGTTTGATCTAACTGACGGTAGATAGCCTCTTTTTGCGCCTGGGTATAGGAAAGCACATCAATAGCGTTCAATACCTTAAAATACGCGTTCGCGGTATTGAGGATCAGCGTCTGCTGATCGGTCTGATAGGTGACATCCTGAATGCCTGCTGCTTTTTCTTGCAGGGTGAGCCCACGCCATTTCGACATATCAAATAGCGTCTGCGTTAATTGCAGAGAAGCGCTGGTTTCATTGGAGTTGATACCGTTCGCATCGCGATAACCGTTGCTGTAGGTGTAGTCGGCACCTAAACCCAGTTGCGGCAGTAAAGGACTACGTGCTTCGTTAATTTTTTCGAATGCAGCATCGCGATCGGCAGCGGATTTACGCAATTCCGGGTTGCTCAGGCGTGCTTGCTGATAAACTTGCATCAGGTTCTCTGCCTGGCTTAGTGTGCTGAACCCCGACAGGCTCAGGCCGATAAGGATGGGGAGCAATTTCTTCATTTGCATTCCTTGTTGTGAAGCAGTATTTAGCGCTGATCAATTTGTAAAAATAATTGCTGATTCTAGCAGAATCCGCCACTGCAAAAAGTTGGCGTTACGTGCCATACGAGCCTTAATTGGCACCAATTTACCACAAGGGTGATAAAACAGCAGTCAACCACCCTTGAAATTCATCATTTAATCATTATTGCTAGCAGGGCAGCACAATGCGTAAATCAGACAACTTGCCAGTTACTTTCACCAAAAGCGATGTAGAAATTATTGCACGGGAAACGCGCTATCGCGGTTTTTTTTCATTGGATGTGTATCGATTCCGCCATCGTTTATTCAACGGAGAAATGAGTGGCGAGGTAAAGCGCGAAATTTTTGAGCGCGGGCACGCCGCCGTCTTGCTACCCTTTGACCCTGAACGCGACGAGGTGGTGCTGGTCGAACAGATTCGTATTGCCGCATATGACACAAGCGTTACGCCGTGGCTGCTGGAGATGGTCGCCGGCATGATAGAAGAAGGCGAAACCATTGAGGCGGTCGCCCGGCGGGAGGCGATGGAAGAAGCGGGGCTGACCGTAGGCCGCACCCGACCGGTCATCAGTTACCTGGCGAGTCCAGGAGGAACCAGCGAGCGCTCATCTATTCTGGTGGGTGAAGTGGACGCCACGACCGCGGTAGGTATTCATGGTCTGGCGGATGAAAACGAAGATATTCGGGTTCATGTGGTAAGCCGGGAACAGGCATACCAGTGGGTAGAAGAGGGGAAAATCGACAACGCAGCCGCAGTCATCGCTTTGCAATGGCTTCAGTTGCATCATCAAGAGTTAAAAAACGAGTGGAAAAAATGAAGCGTTATACACCTGACTTCCCAGAAATGATGCGTTTGTGCGAAACCAATTTTTCGCAATTGCGCCGCCTGCTGCCGCGCAATGACGCCCCCGGTGAAACGGTGAGCTATCAGGTGGGCAACGTACAATATCGGTTAACGATTGTGGAATTGACCCGATACACTACGCTTGTAACGATCGAGCAAACGGCGCCAGCCATCACCTACTGGAGCCTGCCGTCGCTGACGGTGCGCCTCTACCATGATGCGATGGTGGCTGAAGTGTGTTCAAGCCAGCAGATCTTTCGCTTCAAAGCGCGGTATGATTATCCAAATAAAAAGTTGCATCAACGCGACGAAAAGCATCAAATTAATCAGTTTCTGGCCGACTGGCTACGATTCTGTTTAGCACATGGAGCGATGGCGATTCCGGTTTATTAGCGTCGTGAAACCTAAGGACACCATTTGGAAAGCCTGTTAACCCTACCTCTGGCTGGTGAGGCCCGAGTCAGGATTTTACAAATTACAGATACTCACCTGTTTGCCGAAAAGCATGAAACGCTGTTAGGCGTCAATACCTGGGAAAGTTACCAGGCCGTGCTGGAGGCTATTCGGGCGCAACAGTATGAATATGATCTGATCGTGGCGACCGGCGATCTGGCGCAGGATCAATCCGCTGCGGCTTATCAGCATTTTGCTGAGGGTATCGCAAGCTTTCGCGCGCCTTGCGTTTGGCTACCGGGCAATCACGATTTTCAGCCGGCAATGTACAGCGCGCTGCAAGAGGCGGGGATTTCCCCGGCTAAACGCGTGTTAATCGGTGAACAATGGCAGATTTTGTTGCTGGATAGCCAGGTGTTTGGCGTCCCGCATGGCGAACTGAGCGAGTTCCAACTGGAATGGCTTGAGCGTAAGCTCGCCGATGCGCCAGAGAGACAGACATTGCTCCTGTTGCACCACCATCCGTTGCCGGCAGGGTGCAGTTGGCTGGATCAGCACAGCTTGCGTAATGCTGGTGAGCTGGATAGCGTGCTGGCGAATTTCCCGCGTGTAAAGTATCTGCTATGCGGACATATTCACCAGGAGCTGGATCTCGACTGGAACGGTCGCCGTCTGTTGGCGTCGCCGTCAACCTGCGTACAGTTCAAACCGCACTGCGCGAACTTTACGCTGGATACTATCGCGCCGGGCTGGCGTACGCTGGAGCTCCAGGCGAACGGCGTCCTGGAGACGGAAGTGCATCGCCTGCAGGATACCCGGTTCCGACCCGATACCGCTTCGGAAGGATACTGATGTCTACGCTTCTCTATTTGCACGGATTCAACAGTTCCCCTCGCTCGGCAAAAGCGTGCCAGCTAAAAAACTGGCTGGCGGAGCGTCATCCGCATGTTGAGATGATCGTCCCTCAACTGCCGCCGTATCCTGCCGATGCGGCGGAGTTGCTGGAATCTCTCGTACTTGAGCATGGCGGTGCGCCATTAGGGCTGGTAGGATCGTCGCTGGGTGGTTATTACGCCACCTGGCTGTCGCAATGTTTTATGCTGCCGGCTGTGGTGGTGAATCCCGCCGTGCGGCCCTTTGAATTACTGACCGACTATCTCGGTCAGAACGAGAACCCCTACACCGGGCAGCAATATGTGCTAGAGTCTCGCCATATTTATGATCTTAAAGTCATGCAGATTGACCCGCTGGAAGCGCCGGACCTGATCTGGCTACTGCAACAGACGGGCGATGAAGTGCTGGATTACCGCCAGGCGGTGGCATATTACGCCTCCTGCCGTCAGACAGTGACCGAGGGGGGTAATCACGCATTCACGGGCTTCGAAGATTATTTCAACCAGATTGTCGATTTTCTTGGACTGCACAGTTGCTGACAATCAATTCGAATTGCTAATTAAACCATGACGCAAACTTATAACGCTGATGCCATTGAGGTACTCACTGGGCTTGAGCCGGTACGCCGCCGCCCGGGGATGTACACCGATACGACCCGCCCCAACCATTTGGGTCAGGAAGTAATTGATAATAGTGTGGATGAAGCACTGGCAGGTCACGCCAAACGCGTGGATGTCATTTTACATGCCGATCAATCGCTGGAAGTGATTGACGACGGACGCGGGATGCCGGTGGATATCCATCCGGAAGAGGGGGTTCCGGCGGTAGAACTGATCCTCTGTCGGCTTCATGCCGGCGGTAAATTCTCCAATAAGAACTATCAGTTCTCTGGTGGTCTGCATGGGGTGGGGATTTCGGTCGTGAATGCCCTGTCAAAGCGCGTGGAAGTGACCGTGCGCCGCGACGGTCAGGTCTATAACATCGCGTTTGAAAACGGCGAAAAAGTGCAGGATTTGCAGGTTGTCGGCACCTGCGGTAAACGTAATACTGGCACCAGCGTCCATTTCTGGCCGGACGAAAGTTTCTTCGACAGCCCGCGTTTTTCTGTCTCTCGCTTAATGCACGTTCTGAAAGCAAAAGCGGTGCTGTGTCCCGGCGTGGAAATCACTTTTAAAGATGAAGTGAATAACAGCGAGCAGCGCTGGTGCTACCAGGATGGTCTGAACGACTATCTGGGCGAAGCGGTAAACGGCCTGCCGACGCTGCCGGAAAAGCCGTTTATCGGTAATTTTAACGGTGAAACGGAAGCGGTTGACTGGGCGCTATTGTGGCTGCCGGAAGGCGGCGAATTACTGACGGAAAGCTACGTCAACCTGATCCCGACCATGCAGGGGGGGACGCACGTCAACGGTCTGCGCCAGGGCCTGCTCGACGCGATGCGCGAATTTTGCGAATACCGCAATATTCTGCCGCGCGGCGTCAAACTGTCGGCGGAAGATATCTGGGATCGCTGCGCTTATGTGCTCTCCGTGAAAATGCAGGACCCGCAATTTGCCGGGCAGACCAAAGAGCGTCTGTCGTCGCGTCAATGTGCGGCATTTGTTTCCGGCGTGGTGAAAGATGCCTTCAGCCTGTGGCTGAACCAGAACGTGCAGGCGGCGGAACAACTGGCAGAGATGGCGATTGCCAGCGCGCAGCGGCGACTGCGCGCCGCAAAAAAAGTGGTACGCAAAAAACTCACCAGCGGTCCGGCGTTGCCGGGGAAACTGGCGGACTGTACCGCGCAGGATCTTAATCGAACCGAGCTGTTCCTTGTGGAAGGGGATTCGGCAGGCGGTTCCGCCAAGCAGGCGCGCGATCGCGAATATCAGGCGATCATGCCGCTCAAAGGTAAGATCCTTAACACCTGGGAAGTCTCTTCCGATGAAGTGCTGGCCTCGCAAGAGGTGCATGATATTTCCGTGGCGATCGGTATCGATCCGGACAGCGACGATCTGAGTCAGCTGCGCTACGGCAAGATCTGTATCCTGGCGGATGCGGACTCCGATGGTTTGCATATCGCTACTCTGCTTTGCGCGCTGTTTGTCAGACACTTCCGCGCGCTGGTGAAGAATGGTCATGTCTACGTCGCGCTACCGCCGCTATACCGTATCGATTTGGGTAAAGAGGTCTATTACGCGCTGACGGAAGAAGAGAAGGCGGGCGTACTGGAACAACTGAAGCGTAAGAAAGGCAAGCCGAACGTCCAGCGTTTCAAAGGCCTGGGTGAAATGAACCCGATGCAGTTACGCGAAACCACGCTTGATCCGAATACTCGCCGCCTGGTGCAGCTCACCATTAGCGATGAAGACGATCAGCGTACTAATGCGATGATGGATATGCTGCTGGCGAAGAAACGTTCTGAAGATCGACGCAACTGGCTACAGGAAAAAGGCGATCTCGCGGATCTCGACGTGTAACGATTGTTGCACGCTTTATCCGGTCTGCGCGCCGCAGGCCGGATAAGAGAATCCGACATGACGTCGCAGCCTGATGGCGACACTTGCGCATCGCATCAGGGCGACGTCAGACGAGGGTAATAACTTAAACGCCGGATTCCAGAATACGAATATTCATTTCCAGCACATCGTCTTTTACCGCGTCGCTATAGGCTTTCATATGCGGGGTTTGCAGATGCGCTTCAAGGTGCGCAACGCTTTCCCACTGTTCAATCATCACGATCGAGTCAGGCGCCAGAGTCTGAAAACTCACGCCCGCGGCATGATCCACCATCGGCGCGTAACCGTGGCACCCCTCTTCTTTAAGAACGGTTGGAATAATTTTCGCAAACTGATCGAGGACGGCCTGACGGTGATGTTGGCCCGGACGCGTGCGAATTTCGGCAATGACGGTAAGCATGGTTAACTCCTTCTAATTCCAGGATGACCAGTTAAGCAAAAATTTCGCTAAGATGCTTGCGATATTCTGCGGTATAGCGCGGAACATCCGGCATTTTAATCACGTCGTTGGCAATAAACGTTGGCAGCGCGTCCATGCCCAGGAACTGGTTGGCTTTATGGAATGGCAGATAGACGCCATCTACGCCTACGCCGTGGAAAAACTGATCTTTTTCGGTAAATGCTTCCATCGGCGCGTTCCACGTCAGTGACAGCATATATTTTTTCCCCTGCACCAGACCGCCGGAACCGTACTTTTTAGCGGCATCGGAACGCGTGCGGCCATCGCTGGCATAGAGCGTGCCGTGACCTTCGGTAAAGACATCATCCATATATTTTTTACTGTCCATGGCGCGCCCATCCACCAGCCTGGCATCTGCCAAATCACCACGTCAGCCCAGACGAAATTCTGCACCTCTTCTTTAATGTCATAGTCGCTGTCGGCGCGGACGATCTTAACCTGATGACCCAGATCGCGCAGCAGCCCATCGGCAACTTCGGTCAGGGTGTCATTCAACTGGCCGTTGGAGTGCGCGAATTTTTTCGCCCCGTTGATAATCAGGATGTTACTCATTTTGTGTCCTCAAGAAATGCGTTTGCTGCTGATTCTACGCTGACGGGCGGTGCGGTGAAATTAGCAAAATGTGCAAAGTCTTTTGCGTTTTTGGCAAAAATCTCTGCTACCAGCGTACTACGGCCTCAAATCCACCTTCCGCGGCGTTGCCAAACGACACCGTCATGCCGTGCAGCGTAGCGATGCGGCGGACGATTGATAATCCCAGACCGCTGCCGGTCACACTTTGGCCTGGCGGGCGGTAAAAACGCTCGCCGATATGCGTTAGAATCTCTGGCGCTACGCCGGGGCCATTATCTCTGACGGTGAAGCTGCGGGCATGTAAGGTAACGTCGACGACGCTGCCCTGCGGACTGTAGCGAATCGCATTATCCAGCAGGTTACGCACTAACAGGCTTAAGAGTAGCGGCTGGCCGGTACGTATGACGTCATGGGCGTTAAGCTGTAAACGCACGTCGATATTCGCCTGCTGCGCCGGATGATAAATATCCATTACCGCGGACTGCAGCAGCTCTTCCAGCGAAATCTCCGCTACATCCTGCAAATTATTGAGCGAGTCGAGACGCGATAACGTCAGTAGCTGATCGACCAGCCGCGTGGCGCGATCGATCCCCGCATGGAGCTGGGTCAGCGCTTTATCACGCGATAGCGGATCGTCGCCCGAGAGCTGCGCCACCTCGGTTTGTACTTTCAGCGCGGCCAGCGGGCTGCGCAATTCATGGGCGGCGTCGGAGGTAAATCGCCGTTCGCGCACCATCATGGAGTGGATGCGGCTAAAAAGCTGATTAAGCGCTTCGACCAGTGGGCGAACCTCGCTCGGTACGCCTTTGGCGTCGAGCGGCGTTTCCGATTCCGGCGACCGGAAGCGCAGCGCCTGCGCCAGTTTTTTCAACGGTCTGAGCTCGCGGTGAAGCAGGAGTAATAAAATCAGCAGCATGAAGGGAAGGGCGATCAGCCACGGCGTTAATTGCGCCGCCACGATCGCCAGCGCCATATCTTCGCGGTAATCCCACTCCTGACCGACGACGATACGATACTTGCCGTCCGCCGAGTTCAACCACAAAAAACGCCAGAGGTCGTTGTCATCCTTCAGATAGCCATTGTCGAAACCTTCCCGGCGATAGCGATACGGAATATCCTGGCCGTTGTCGCCATCATGCAGCAACATTTTGCCGTCAGCGGAAAAGATGGCGAACGCCAGCGCATCGTCATCGATATGCCCATGTTTTAATTTCTTTGGCGTATGCGCCATGCGCTGCGGGGCGTTGAGCTCGTTAAGATCGAGGGTGCTAAGCCGTCTGGCGAACAACATCAACTGTGTGTCAAACAGCTCATCGACATTATCCGTCGTCTTTCTCCAGGCCACAAAACTGGAAATTGCCCAGGTGATGGAGACCAGAATCAGGAAAATAAGCGTCAGCCTGACGCGCAGGCTGAGACGTTGCGTCAATTTCATGCGTCACCCAGGGTGTAGCCGATGCCGTGTACGGTGCGAATAAATTCGCTGCCGAGCTTGCGGCGTAAATGATGAACATGGACTTCCACTGCATTGCTGGACACGTCGTCATCCCAGTTATACAGCTTCTCTTCAATAAGCTTGCGCGGTAGCACGCGACCTTTGTTGCGCAGTAAGAGTTCCAGCAACGCGAACTCTTTTGGTTTTAGGGCCAGCGGTTCGCCGGCAAGCGTCGCGACGAGATTGCCTGGATTGAGCGTCACCTGGCCGTGGCGCAATTCGCTACTGGCCTGACCGCTGGCGCGGCGTACCAGCGCCTCCAGACGGGCGGCGACCTCAATGAGCGCGAAAGGTTTACATAAATAGTCATCGGCGCCCAGACGTAGCCCCTCGACGCGCTCTGCTAACGCGTCGCGCGCCGTCAGGATCAGTACTGGTTCCTGTTTACCCTTTTCGCGCCATTCGCGCAAAATATCCCGTCCGTCCATTCCTGGCAGCGTTAAATCTAAAATGACCGCATCATAAGGCGCGCTGTAAAGCGCCTCTTTGCCCGGACGTCCCTCGGTAAACCAGTCGACGCTGAAACCCATTTTACTCAGACCTGCTTTTATGCCATCGCCAATAAGTGTGTCATCTTCTACCAGTAAAATTCGCATCTGTTCTTCCCTGCGGTAACTCGCGTTGCCGTCAGTTAACCTTGTCGCCGCAGGCGATGTACAGAAAAAAAGAATCTTTTTTTGCCTTAAGAAGTTGTTAAGGATTACCTTATTAAATGGATCTGAAACGACATGAAAGGGAAAAGTAATCATGAAAAAATTAGCTGCAATCGTTGCCGTTATGGCACTGTGTTCTACCCCGGTTCTGGCGGCTCAGCAGGGCGGTTTCTCCGGCCCGTCGGCGACGCAAACGCAGGGCGGCGGATTTGTCGGCCCGAACGGCAGCAGCACGACGGTAGAGAGCGCTAAATCGCTGCGTGACGATGCGTGGGTAACGCTGCGCGGGAATATCGTCGAGCGCATTTCCGACGACCTGTATGTGTTTAAAGATGCGACCGGTACTATCAATGTGGACATTGACCACAAGCGCTGGAACGGCCTGACCGTAACCCCGCAGGATACCGTTGAAATTCAGGGTGAAGTGGATAAAGACTGGAACTCTGTCGAAATCGACGTGAAACAGATTCGTAAAGTGAATCCGTAATCCCACATTGCGCAAGATCGGTCAGGATTCACAGCCGCCCGGTGGGCAGAATAGGCCACAAGGAGGCAGTGATGAATGACCTGATCAGCGCGGCTTATTCCGAACGTCTGCGGCGCGTTTGCGACCACATTGAGCGTCATCTGGATGAGCCTCTGTCGCTTGAGGCGTTAAGCCGGATGGCGCACAGCTCGCCGTTTCATTTTCACCGGCAGTTTACCGTCTGGAGCGGGCTTCCGCTCTATCGCTATATCCAGTGGCTGCGTTTGCGCCGGGCGTCATGGCGGCTGGCGTTTAATCCGCAAGATAAAGTTATCGATATCGCGCTGGATGCCGGATTTCAGAATCCGGAGTCGTTCACACGTGCTTTCAAAACCGCGTTTGGTCAAAGCCCGTGCCGGTTTCGGCAATCGCCGGACTGGCTGGCCTGGCACCAACGCGTTCCTAAACTTGCGTTACAGGAGCAGCATGTCATGGACGTAAAAATCGTTGAATTTCCTCCTACCCGCGTCGCGATGCTGACGCATCTGGGGCATCCGGATAAGGTCAACGCCAGCGCGGCGAAATTTATTGCATGGCGACGCGAAACGGGCCAGTCGCCGATTGCCAGCAGTCAAACTTTTGGTATTGCCTGGCACGACCCGCAGACGACGCCGCCGGCTCAATTCCGCTTTGATATCTGCGGCAGCGTCCGCCAGCCGATAGCCGAAAATGACGTTGGCGTGGTGAATAGCGAGATTCCTGGCGGGCGCTGCGCGGTGGTGCGCCATCAGGGATCGCTCGACAGCCTCCCGGAGAGCGTGTGGTATTTATTCCGCGAATGGCTACCGGCCAGCGGCGAGACGCTGCGCGATTTTCCGGTCTTCTTCCAGTACCTGAATTTCGTCCATGAGGTGGCGGAACATGAGCTGCTGACGGATATCTATCTGCCGCTTCGTTAACTTCCTCGCAACCTGTCTCACGGTTTGTGACTCAGACCGTGAGATAGGGTATTATCTGCGGCAATATTGCCGTCCGAACGGTCAGCATGCAGATTGAGGATCCCCTGTTAATGAGCGATATGGCAGAGCGCCTTGCGCTACATGAATTTACGGAAAACGCCTACTTAAACTACTCCATGTACGTGATCATGGATCGTGCGTTGCCGTTTATTGGCGACGGCCTGAAGCCGGTACAGCGCCGCATCGTCTATGCGATGTCAGAGCTGGGGCTGAACGCCACCGCTAAATTTAAAAAATCCGCCCGTACCGTTGGCGACGTACTGGGTAAGTATCACCCGCATGGCGACAGCGCCTGCTATGAAGCCATGGTGCTGATGGCGCAGCCGTTCTCTTACCGTTACCCGCTGGTCGATGGCCAGGGGAATTGGGGCGCGCCGGATGATCCGAAGTCATTCGCGGCGATGCGTTATACCGAATCCCGCCTGTCCAAATACGCCGAGCTGCTGTTAAGCGAACTCGGTCAGGGGACTGCGGACTGGGTGCCAAACTTCGACGGCACCATGCAGGAACCGAAAATGTTACCGGCGCGTCTGCCGAACATCCTGCTGAACGGCACCACCGGTATTGCGGTGGGCATGGCAACAGATATTCCGCCGCATAACCTGCGCGAAGTCGCGAAAGCGGCGATTACGCTGATTGAGCAGCCGAAAACGACGCTGGATCAGTTGCTGGATATCGTCCAGGGGCCGGATTACCCGACCGAAGCGGAGATCATTATCCCTCGTGCGGAAATTCGTAAAATTTACGAAAATGGGCGTGGCTCCGTGCGTATGCGCGCGGTATGGACCAAAGAAGACGGCGCCGTGGTGATCACCGCGTTGCCGCATCAGGTATCTGGCGCAAAAGTGCTGGAGCAGATTGCTGCGCAGATGCGCAATAAAAAACTGCCGATGGTGGACGACCTGCGCGATGAATCGGATCACGAAAACCCGACGCGTTTAGTGATTGTGCCACGCTCCAACCGTGTGGATATGGAACAGGTGATGAACCATCTGTTCGCCACCACCGATCTGGAAAAAAGCTACCGTATTAACCTGAACATGATCGGTCTGGATGGTCGTCCGGCGGTGAAAAACCTGCTGGAGATCCTCACCGAGTGGCTGGCGTTCCGCCGCGACACGGTGCGCCGTCGTCTGAACTATCGTCTGGAGAAAGTGCTTAAGCGCCTGCATATCCTCGAAGGTTTGCTGGTGGCGTTTCTCAACATCGATGAAGTGATCGAGATTATCCGTAACGAGGATGAGCCGAAACCCGCGCTGATGTCGCGTTTCGGCATCAGCGAAACCCAGGCGGAAGCGATTCTCGAACTGAAACTGCGTCATCTCGCCAAACTGGAAGAGATGAAAATTCGCGGTGAGCAGGACGAGCTGGAAAAAGAGCGTGACCAGTTGCAGGGCATTCTCGCGTCCGAACGCAAAATGAATACCTTGCTGAAAAAAGAGCTACAGGCAGATTCCGATGCCTATGGCGACGATCGCCGTTCTCCGCTGCGTGAGCGCGAAGAAGCTAAAGCGATGAGCGAACACGATATGCTGCCGTCCGAACCGGTGACTATCGTGCTGTCGCAGATGGGCTGGGTGCGCAGCGCCAAAGGTCATGATATTGATGCGCCGGGGCTTAACTATAAAGCGGGCGACAGCTTTAAAGCCGCGGTGAAAGGTAAGAGCAATCAACCGGTGGTGTTTATTGATACCACCGGGCGCAGCTATGCTATTGATCCCATTACGCTTCCCTCGGCGCGTGGGCAGGGCGAGCCGCTGACCGGCAAACTCACGCTGCCGCCGGGGGCGACCGTAGAGCATATGCTGATGGAAGGCGATGACCAGAAACTGCTGATGGCGTCGGATGCGGGCTACGGCTTCGTTTGTACGTTTAACGATCTGGTTGCCCGTAACCGTGCCGGTAAGACGTTGATTACACTGCCGGAAAATGCGCACGTCATGCCGCCGCTGGTGATTAAAGACGAGCACGATATGCTGCTGGCGATTACCCAGGCCGGACGGATGTTGATGTTCCCGGTAGACTCTCTGCCGCAGCTGTCGAAAGGCAAAGGCAATAAGATCATTAATATCCCCTCTGCGGAAGCGGCGAAAGGCGATGATGGACTGGCGCACCTGTACGTGCTGCCGCCACAAAGCACTCTGACTATCCATGTCGGGAAGCGCAAAATCAAACTGCGCCCTGAAGAGTTACAAAAGGTGGTCGGTGAACGCGGACGCCGTGGCACATTAATGCGCGGCCTGCAGCGTATCGATCGCATTGAGATTGATTCGCCGCATCGCGTAAGTCATGGCGACAGCGAAGAGTAAGACAGGGGCGCCCGTAGGCCGGACAAGGCATCTAAGCCGCCATCCGGCGCTCTGCCGTTGCCGGATGACGACGCAGTAGCGTCTTATCCGGCCTACGGTTTCAGATCGGATTAACATTAAAATTTCCCGTAAAACCGTTGTTTATTCGTGCATTGCGATTAACAATACGTTTTTCCAGAGAGCCACACTTACCAAAATCCTAACCTGAATTTCAGGTGACGTAGAATGCCGGGCTCTTAGGCCTTCAGAGGTTGTTATGCTATATATTTTTCGTCTTATTGTTACCGTTATTTACTCCATTCTGGTCTGTGTTTTCGGTTCTATTTACTGCCTTTTCAGCCCACGTAACCCAAAACACGTGGCGACGTTTGGACATATGTTCGGTCGTCTGGCCCCGCTGTTTGGCCTGAAAGTGGAGTGCCGCAAACCCGCCGATGCGGAAAACTATGGCAATGCTATCTATATTGCTAACCATCAGAATAATTATGATATGGTCACGGCGGCGAATATTGTGCAGCCGCCAACGGTGACGGTGGGGAAAAAAAGCCTGCTTTGGATCCCGTTTTTTGGGCAACTGTACTGGCTGACCGGTAATCTGTTGATTGACCGTAATAACCGCGCCAAAGCGCATAGCACCATTGCGGCAGTAGTTAACCATTTTAAAAAGCGCCGTATTTCTATCTGGATGTTCCCTGAAGGTACGCGTAGCCGGGGACGCGGTCTGCTGCCGTTTAAAACCGGCGCGTTTCATGCGGCTATCGCGGCTGGTGTGCCGATCATTCCTGTCTGCGTTTCCAACACCTCTAACAAAGTCAATCTAAACCGCCTGAACAACGGACTGGTTATTGTGGAAATGCTGCCGCCAGTCGACGTCAGCGAATATGGTAAAGATCAGGTTCGTGAGCTGGCGGCCCACTGCCGTGCGTTAATGGAGCAAAAAATCGCGGAACTTGATAAAGAGGTTGCGGAACGTGAAGCGACCGGTAAGGTTTAAGCAGCCTTACTCTGTTATTGTAGAAATCATTTTTTCAGGCACAACTCTTTAGCCTGTTTTACATGGAGCTTATATGTCATTCAGTCGGCGTCAGTTTCTTCAGGCATCGGGAATCGCACTATGTGCAGGCGCGATTCCCCTCAGGGCGAATGCTGCCGGTCAGCAACAGCCGTTGCCTGTTCCGCCGTTGCTGGAGTCCCGTCGCGGGCAGCCGTTGTTTATGACGCTACAGCGAGCGCACTGGTCCTTTACGCAAGGCACGCGCGCGCCGGTCTGGGGAGTGAACGGTCGTTATCTGGGGCCGACAATCCGCGTCTGGAAAGGCGATGACGTTAAACTCATCTATAGCAACCGCCTGGCGGAAAATGTCTCCATGACGGTTGCTGGTTTACTGGTGCCGGGGCCGCTGATGGGTGGCCCGGCGCGTATGATGTCGCCGAACGCGGACTGGGCGCCGGTGTTGCCGATTCGTCAGAGCGCCGCGACGCTGTGGTATCACGCTAACACGCCTAACCGCACTGCGCAGCAGGTGTATAACGGCCTGGCCGGAATGTGGCTGGTCGAAGATGACATCAGTAAAACGCTGCCCATTCCGAACCATTACGGCGTGGATGATTTTCCCGTTATTATCCAGGATAAACGGCTGGATAACTTTGGGACGCCGGAGTACAGCGAACCGGGCAGCGGTGGTTTTGTCGGCGATACGCTGCTGGTGAACGGCGCGCAAAGCCCCTATGTCGAAGTGTCCCGCGGCTGGGTGCGGTTACGGTTGTTGAACGCCTCGAACTCGCGGCGCTATCAGCTTCAGATGAGCGATGGCCGGGCGCTGCATGTGATTTCAGGCGATCAGGGCTTTTTACCTGCGCCGGTTTCCGTCAAACAGTTGTCACTGGCGCCCGGCGAGCGACGTGAAATCCTGGTTGATATGACCAACGGCGACGAAGTCTCGATCACCTGCGGGGAAGCGGCCAGCATAGTCGATCGGATTCGCGGTTTCTTTGAGCCTTCCAGTATTCTGGTTTCGACCCTGGTGCTGACGTTACGGCCAACCGGATTGCTGCCGCTGGTGACCGATAATCTGCCGATGCGTCTGTTGCCGACGGAGATCATGAGCGGCGCGCCTGTCCGCAGTCGGGACATCAGTCTTGGCGACGATCCGGGGATTAACGGCCAACTGTGGGATGTGAATCGCATTGATATTACCGCCCAACAAGGCACCTGGGAGCGCTGGACGGTACGCGCCGATATGCCGCAGTCGTTCCATATTGAGGGCGTCTCTTTCCTGATTCGTAACGTCAACGGCGCTATGCCGTTCCCGGAAGATAGAGGCTGGAAAGATACCGTCTGGGTGGATGGGCAAGTCGAATTGCTGGTCTACTACGGTCAGCCGTCCTGGCCGCACTTCCCGTTCTATTTCAACAGCCAGACGCTGGAAATGGCTGATCGCGGCTCGATTGGGCAAATGCTGGTGAATCCGGCGTCGTAAAGGCGAACCAGGGATATTCGATGAGAATCAATGAAGAGGGATGGCGGCTACTGACGTTCTGGATGTTTACTACAGGCGGCTATCTTATTCTGCTCTTCGTTGTTATTTGCCTGGCTTTTTTGTTCCAAACGCCTCGTCGCGTGTTGCTGTGGATTGCTTTGCCATAGATTGCGCTGGTTCTTTTGCTATGGTTTGCTGCGGATGATGAAACGCTTTTCTTTCCGATTAGTGCAGGGTGGATGCTGGGGCTTAGTTTATTGTTGGCGCTACTGTTTAGCCACCGATTACGCCAACCACACCACCTTTGGGCCGGGTGCTATGTGGTCGTATTGCTGCTGTTGTTGGCGCACATGGGGGATATTCTCGATAGGCATCATCGGCGCGATGCCTATCAGGCACAGCAGGTGGCGGAAGAAACGCTGTTACGAAAAATCGATACGACTGATGACCGCGTTTTTTTAAATCATTTGATGTCGCAAGCCATGCAGCCGCAAAACGCAGGGGATTGGGGGACGAATAGGCGGATTGAGCATCTCGCAAAACGCATTTCCCCTTTTGATATTGCGGGCGGAACTGAAAAAATTTGGTTGGTTTTGGCCATCGACCGGCTTAATCGTTCTGCTGTTGGGACGTTTGCCTCCTGGTTTATTGGCGATTCTGTACAGGCAAAGCAATATCGGCATCAGCTCTTACAAAACAATCCATTATTGGACCTACTGAATCGTGTTTTTAATGATAGTACGGCTGATGAACAAACTTTTCTGCAACAACAACTTTTGGCGCGAGATATTTGTACCAGTTTGATTAGCGTCGTGCCGGAATTATTGACGGACGAACTGTATGCACAAGCCGTTGCCTTTGATAATAGCAACAAACCGGAACCTTTCTCATGGCAGTTTGAATTTGATGTGTTTTATCATCAGAAAAAATAGCGGGCAATAATGAATTTGGGAAACGGATGGAGTTTGTTGTTGATGATAATATCCTCCGTGCCGGGCAATATATACAATCATTGTATTTACTATAGTTATTAGTGCGTTTAGCTCGCTGTGTTATCGGAAAATAGGAACGAGGAATTTGAACTCAGTAATGAGCATGGAAAGTAAGGATACTTTATGGGTGAATCATTTGCGTGGATGATGTGGGATTCAGTAATATTGATGAGCGCGTGGGGTATTTATGGCGTTGTATTATTGAGGTTAATTGTCGGCGCATTTGATTCTTTGCGCTATCGGCGGGTTTTCTTGCGTGTTGTTCTTCCGCAGGTGAGCGTTGTCTGTGTAGTGTGGGGAGGATTATTCTGGATTGATTCAAAAGATATTTATATCGTATATTTATTGATATCAGGATTGCTGCCCTCGATAATAATTGCTATTTTTTCTAGTCGAGAGTCTCCATTTTTTATACTGGGAACTATCGTGTCCCATACTATTTTTTTGTTCGTTTTCGTTTATGTGATGGACGGCCCGCGATTATGGCACCACATTGGTGAAGACTGAGATAACTATAAAATTACCCGACTGTTTGAGCGCGCGAAGGGGGATGTTCAGGTTTTGCAGGATGCATCTTGTTATCAATTGGCAAGTGTTTTGACGCTGGCTGCAGAACACCGCGATACACCGGAAAATTTATTGCGTTATCTGGCTAAAATACGAGGTATTTCGCCATTTTTGACAGCGGCAGAATCTTGCCCTGAAGCGGCGATCCCGAACGCCGAATTTCTTTATACGCCATTTGCTACCGCTCTTCGCCAACATAACGTACCGATAGTACGCTTTTTTAGCCAGCAACTGGTGGGCGAGACATCTTCCGCCAGAGAGAATCGCAATATTGTTGCTCGTAAAGAAAATCCACTGCTGACGCTTTATAAATCTAACTATATATCACAGTATCGCGAGCAGTACAGACTAGAAATTAGTCAGCTATTGCTGAATATTATGCCAGAACTGTTGAATGATACTGTCTATATTTATCCCATTATCCAACGTAACACTGAGTTGGTTGCTTATTTTTGGCAGAAACACCCTCCCACTATTCCTCTGCGCAGGCTCGAAGCGATGGTGTTGTTAGCCAAAACGGAATCGCTAATAAGCGAGGTAACCCATAATCCAGAAATATTGATCACACCGCCGATTGAGAGGTGGGATCGTGAAAACCTACTCACTTTCATACTGAGCAATGGCGATCTGGTAATGATTCAGTCGCTTATTGATGCAAACGTAGTGGACTGGAAACGAGCAATGGAAGACGGAAATAATGAGCCTCTGCATCAGGCCATATTACGACTGCGTGGTGGAGCATTAGAGAACGCATTGCTGATACAGATCATTAAGGCGATGCAAGCGCAGAAAGCGTTATCCAACGAGCAAATCGCCCACTATCTTCCCTGGACACCGACGTTTCCTGCCGCTTTTTTACAGGCTGGGCTTTCCTGTGAGCAATTGCGTGAGGTGTTGAATGCTTTAGTAGTGGGGAGCGAACAAGTACTACACGATACGCGACAAAGGCTGAATGCGCTGTGTCCAGTCGCGAAGTGACTAAAGGAATAGTAAATGGATTATATTAATCGATGGCTTGGCTCTGAACTGCTGATGTTTTGTGTTCTACCGTGGGGGTATGCCGCTGCGGTGGCATCACTGCTGATCCTGATGTTTTCCAAAAAACGCAGCCGACAGATTTTGCTGTGGGTATTACTACCACAGTGGGCATTCGTGGTATTGCTGTTACCCACGTTGCAGTACACCCAGTTGTTGAGTCAAACAGGCACGGTATGGATGTTGATGCTCCTGTTGCCGATTCTGAGTTGGGCGGGCTTGCTGCCCGCGCTGCTGCTGGGAACCTGGCTGCGCAAGCCGTGGCCCGCATGGCTACTGTGCCATATTGTGTTCATTGGGATGCTGTGCCCGGTGATGCCGGAGCTGTGGCGTGCTATTAGCTATCAATGGCAACAGCAAAATATTGCGCAGTTGCTCAGGCAGGTTCAGGCAGGCGACCTGCGTCAGTTAGAGAGCATTCATGATAACAGTACGTTGGAACAGACACTGGTTCAGGCGGTAAAAGCGCCAGGCATATCAGAAAAAAACTTGCGCGATCTGACTGCACGTGTGGCATCGCCTTTTAGGTTCTCGCGGGAAGATGGCTATTTCGTCAATGCGCCATTTTTTGCTGCTTTTGAGAGTGGCAATATCACTGCGGTGCGTATTTTTAGCGAGCAGCTCATGGGCGACTCCCCGCAGGCGCAGGCAAATCGCACCATCGTACGGCGGCAAAATCCGTTGGAGTATCTCCCCACGCCCCGTTTTAAACCTGAGGGATTTCGCCAGACTTTTTTTGAGATGGCCGACATTCTGCTACGGGTCATGCCCGATCTCCTCACCGATGAAGCCTATTCGGGGGCGATACAGCTTCAGGATAAAGAGACACTGGCCTTTTTCTGGCAGCGGCGTGAAGCGCAAAATCCGCTGTATCGCGCATATTATTTCTTGTTGCAGGGGCAAACTAAAGCGCTGCTTGCCCAGATAAAACTGACGCCGCAGGTGCTGGGGCAGTCGGTCTATCCGAATAAAAATCTGCTGGCGTCGCTGTTTATTGATGCGGATGGCGAGACGCTGCGTGCGTTGGTGAAAGGGCAGATGCTGAACTGGCAGCACATCCCTCAGGATAAGTTGACGGACGGCTGGAATTTCCTGATTTCACGCACATTGCATACAGCCTCGAAAGAGGACGCGCTGCCGCCGGATATTCTGGCGGGGATACTGCAAAGTATGCAACAGCAACATACGGCGTTGTCGGAAGCCCTTATTGTAGCCAGCCTTGATTACCAGGATGAAAGGCATAGCCTGATGACTGCCTACCGGATGGCCTGGTTGGACTGTAACAAGCTTAACGCAATGATCGATAAGGTGTATCCACCAGAAGATACGCGGCGTACCAATGTGCGTATAAAATTAGCACAGCAGTGCGCCGATTTAGACTGATATGCCGTGCTCTGATAATTAAAATTACATTGATTGTTAAGAGAGATACAGGGAGTGGTAAATAATGAAAAAATGTTTTTTATTTATATTTATGTGCCTGTTTATCTTCTCAGCTAATGCGGAACTAAAATTCCGCCCTGAGATCGAAAATAAAAAAATCTATTTTCAGGGCAAGGTCACAGACTACACGCTTAATGACTTTATCTTTTTCGGTGACAGTCGCGAACCCTTTTATGGCAGCGAAAACGATGATTATACCGCCACTGCAGATGAGTGGCTCAGGTTTTACGCTGAGTTGCCCGACGTTCGAAAATGGCAGCGCGTTGTTCCTGACGATTTTTCTATGATGAGTGGCGCGCCGTGGTGTGACATCCAGTTTTTTGAACAAGAGAATGACCATTCGGTGATTACTGGAAGTGAGCATACGCGCTGTATCGATTTTCTCGTGACGCCTAAAAGGAAAGGACTCATTCCCATGGGGACGAAGGGAACTCTGTTGGATTACGGCAGCTATCTTGCTTTTGCACCGCAGATAGAGCACATCACGCTGGAAGGCCGATTTCCTGAAGCCTCGCGGACCTGGCTTCAGGTAAGAAGCGTGCAAACCAGCGCAACCTCGATAGCCGATCTTAAAATTATGCTTAATGAGATTTATGCTCGTCACGGTTATATTTTCAGACCGGGCGGTGAGATGGATCGGTACTTCCGACAGCAGCCGTGGTATCGCCCACGCTATGCGAACGTTGATTACCTCATTACCGAGACAGAGCATCGTAATATCAAACTCCTCAAAGAGCTGCTTTCTCCTGAGTCACAGCGTAAAAAGGCGCTGTATATTCAGAACACAACCGATTTTTGTGAGGCGCTGAAAGCGAATAATATCAAATATGTCATGGACAATACGGCAGAATACCTTACGACTGGTGCAGATCAGCCAATCAATTTAGAAAAAGTATGGCAAAAATACAGAGACTTAATGATCAATGGCGGCGGAAACTGTCAACGCGATATCGAGAGCTATAAGCGCTACTCCTTTTTATACAGCGAACCTTTAGGTATTTATTACAATTCCACTTTTGAGTTTGATGAAAAGAAAGGGAAATATGTTCTCGCTTATGTGAACTTTGATTCTTCCTGCAACAAAGAGGGTGACACGATTGAACTGGAAGGTATGATGGTCAAACGCGAGCACGTCATTGAAGATAATCAAGGCCAACACTCGGATAAAGATCTCGAATTAAAAACAATAAACCTTCAGTGTGTGGCAGGGGCCATGATGGACCAACCTGACTGGGATCGCTATGTCCAGCTCATTCTTCCGCCTGAAAAATACAATTATTATCAACGGTTTATAGGGAAGAAAATCACCCTGCGAGGGAAAGTCATGATTGCAGAATCCATGTATCATGTCACGCCGGTACTGTTGAATTTGCTCGAAGAACAAAATCCTATTATCAAAGTAGCAGATATGCCTGCTCGTCCATAAGTACGATAACCGACGGGGCAGGCAATCGGCCCCGCTACAGAGTGCAGCCTCACCAATCAATTCGATTTCTCTTCCATTCCAGCTTATAATCCCCGACCTTTGATTATTTTTTTGCCAATTTTTTGGAAGCAATATGAGCGCTATCTCCCTGATCCAACCGGATCGCGACCTTTTCTCCTGGCCGCAGTACTGGGCCGCCTGTTTTGGGCCGGCGCCGTTTTTGCCGATGTCACGTGAAGAGATGGATCAACTTGGCTGGGATAGCTGCGACATCATTCTGGTGACGGGCGACGCGTATGTCGATCATCCGAGCTTCGGCATGGCGATTTGCGGCCGTATGCTGGAAGCGCAGGGCTTCCGCGTGGGGATCATCGCCCAGCCGGACTGGAACAGCAAAGACGACTTTATGCGTCTGGGTAAACCGAACCTGTTCTTCGGCGTCACCGCTGGCAACATGGACTCGATGATCAACCGTTACACCGCTGACCGTAAGCTGCGCCACGATGACGCCTACACCCCGGATAACGTCGCGGGCAAACGCCCGGACCGCGCCACGCTGGTCTATACCCAGCGTTGCAAAGAAGCGTGGAAAGATGTCCCGGTGATCCTTGGCGGCATTGAGGCCAGTCTGCGCCGTACCGCGCATTACGACTACTGGTCTGATACTGTGCGTCGTTCAGTGTTAGTCGATTCCAAAGCCGACATGCTGATGTTTGGCAACGGTGAGCGTCCGCTGGTGGAAGTGGCGCACCGTCTGGCAATGGGCGAAACCATCGATCAGATTCGCGACGTGCGTAACACTGCGATTATGGTTAAAGAAGCGCTGCCAGGCTGGAGCGGCGTCGACTCCACTCGTCTGGACACGCCGGGTAAAATCGATCCAATTCCCCATCCCTATGGCGAGGATCTGCCGTGCGCGGATAACAAGCCGGTCGCGCCGAAAAAGCAAGAAGCTAAGGCGATTACCGTGCAGCCGCCGCGTCCGAAGCCGTGGGAAAAAACCTATATCCTGTTGCCATCCTTTGAAAAGGTGAAAGGCGACAAGGTGCTGTACGCCCATGCGTCGCGTATTCTGCATCACGAAACTAACCCTGGCTGCGCGCGGGCGTTGATGCAAAAACACGGCGACCGCTATGTCTGGATCAACCCGCCCGCCATACCGCTCTCCACTGAAGAGATGGATAGCGTGTTTGCGCTGCCGTATCAGCGTGTGCCGCACCCGGCTTACGGCAATGCCCGTATTCCGGCCTATGAGATGATCCGCTTTTCGATCAATATCATGCGCGGCTGCTTTGGCGGCTGCTCTTTCTGCTCGATCACTGAACATGAAGGGCGCATCATTCAGAGCCGCTCGGAAGACTCTATTATCAACGAGATCGAAGCGATCCGCGACACGGTGCCGGGGTTTACCGGCGTGATCTCCGATCTGGGCGGTCCTACCGCGAACATGTATATGCTGCGCTGTAAGTCGCCGCGTGCGGAGCAGACCTGTCGTCGCCTGTCATGCGTCTATCCGGATATCTGTCCGCATATGGATACTGACCATACGCCGACGATCAATCTTTATCGCCGCGCCCGTGAGCTGAAAGGCATTAAGAAAATCTTAATTGCCTCCGGCGTGCGCTACGACATCGCTGTAGAAGATCCTCGCTACATTAAAGAGCTGGCAAGCCATCATGTGGGCGGCTATCTGAAGATTGCGCCGGAGCATACTGAAGAAGGTCCGCTGTCGAAAATGATGAAGCCGGGTATGGGCAGCTACGATCGCTTTAAAGAGTTATTTGACCTTTACTCTAAACAGGCCGGAAAAGAGCAGTATCTGATCCCATATTTTATCTCCGCGCATCCGGGCACGCGGGACGAGGATATGGTGAATCTGGCGCTGTGGCTCAAGCGCCACCGCTTCCGTCTGGATCAGGTGCAGAACTTCTACCCGTCGCCGTTGGCAAATTCGACCACCATGTATTACACCGGCAAAAACCCGCTGGGTAAAATTGGTTATAAGAGTGAAGATGTGGTGGTGCCGAAGGGAGACAGGCAACGTCGCCTGCATAAGGCGCTGCTGCGTTATCACGATCCGGCGAACTGGCCGCTGATTCGCCAGGCGCTGGAAGCGATGGGCAAAAAGCACCTGATTGGCGGTCGCCGTGAGTGTCTGGTGCCTGCGCCGACCATTGAAGAGATGCGCGAAGCGCGTCGCCAGAACCGCAATACCCGCCCGGCGTTGACCAAGCATACGCCGGTGGAACATCAGCGGCAGGGGCTTGCTGCTAATAAGAAGCGCGGGAAAGGCGCGGGGCGTTAAACGGTTTTACAGGTATCCTGTCAGGCTGGATAAGGCGAAGCCGCGATCCAGCAATTATTTTGCCTGATGGCGCTGCGTTTATCAGGCCCACAGATCGACCCAGGCCGAACACCATCCGGCAGAAGTGCTCCGTATTTATGCCTCACGAATTCTGGCCGCCAGCGCGGCCAGTTTCTCATCATCTGCCCGTTCATGATCGTGTGACGACAGGTATCCTTCATACTGTTCGAAAAATTTATTCTGCCGCGATTCAATCGGTTTCCAGTGGGCTAAATCGCCAGTACCGTGCATGGGGCTTAATTTACTATGCACATGGTCTACGCCGAAACCTTCGAAGAACATTCCCGTACGACTGACATCCGGGAAAGCCTTATCCAGTTTCTTCGCCACTTTTTGGGTCGCCAGCATCAGGTCCGCTAACGCCTGCGGCGGTAGATCGAACGCGTAGCTGGGGTAATGTTTTTTCGGGATCACTACGGTAAACCCATCGGTATTCGGAAAAATCGACAAAAAAGCCAGGTGATGCTCATCTTCCCAAACTTTATGACAAGGTGCTTTACCTTCAACTATTTGACAGAAAATGCAGGTCATTCCATTTCTCCGTTAACCGAGGGGGTTATCGATGCGTTAAGCGTTTAATACAACCCTAACACTTTCCACCATGCGAGGCCGACTGTCAAAAAGACCGCCTGGTTAAAGAGGCTGATAATAAATCCCGTTCGCCACCAGATGCCCGTCGGTACATAGCCGGCGCCAAAAAGAATGGGGCCGCGTGCGTGGGTATACTGTGTAAGAGAGCAGTACAGGCTGCTGGTAAACGCCAGCATGAGCGCCATCGGCGCCGCCGGTATATTCAGATGCAGGCCGACACCCAGAAACACCGCATACAGCGCGGCGATTTGCGCGTTGCCGCTGGCGAAAAAATAGTGGGTATAAAAATAGGCTGCGTTAAGCAGCAGCAGGATGATTATCCAACTGGTTCCATGCATCGTACTGCCGATGCTGTCGCCAATCAGGTTGCCAAACCAACTGGTGAATCCTAGTTTTTTCAACTGGTTAGCCATCATCAGCAGCGCGGCAAACCAAATCAACGTATCCCAGGCGCCTTTTTCGCTTTTAACGTCTTCCCAGGTGAGCACGCCGCTCAGTAATAAAATAGAGAGACCGACAAAAGAGGCCGTCGTGGCATCCACGCCGAGCGAGCTGCCAAAAATCCATAGCACCAGCAACACACCGACGGTCGCCAGCATGAGCCACTCGCCGCGCGCCATACTGCCCATTTGCGCCAGCTCTTTGCGCGCCAGATCCGGCGCATCCGGCGTATGTTTAATTTCCGGACGCGTCAGCCAGTAGACCAGCAGCGGGACGATAAGAAAAGAGACCAGGCAAGGCAAGAGCGCGGCAATAAACCAGCTTCCCCAGCTCAACGTAACGCCGGCGTTCGCCGCCAGTTTTACCGCCAGCAGGTTACCCGTATAACCGGTCATAAACAGTGCGGCGGTGACGTCGTTAACATTGCCAATACAGGTGATCAGAAAGGTGCCGATTTTGCTGCGAGACTCATCTTCCGGATGTGAATCAAAGCTGCGCGCCAGCGAGTCGGCGATCGGGTAAATCACGCCGCCGCAGCGCGCGGTGTTACTGGGCATCGCGGGGGAGAGGATCAGATCGGCAAACGCCAGGCCATAAGCCAGACCCAGCGTTCGTTTACCTAACAGACGGATCATTTGTAGGGCGATACGCCGACCCAGCCCGGTTTTGATAAACCCACGGGCAATCATAAAGGCGACGACGATAAGCCAGATCAGCGAACTGTTCAGCTCGCTCAAGGCCGTGGTAATCGCGCCGCTGGCCGTTTTGTCGCCGGCAGCATAGGCGAGCGCAAAGACGGTGATGCCGATAATACCGACCGCGCCAATAGGCAGCACTTTCGCCACGATAGAGGCGATCGTCGCGACAAAAATAATCGCGGAATGCCAGGCCGGCGCGCTTAACCCGGAAGGGGGCGTTAGCTGCCACAGTCCGGCGGCGATAACCAGAATAAGAATGAATGGGAGCCATTTGACGCCCTGAGATTTTTTTTCCGCCACAATCACACATCCATAAATATTTTATATGTATTAAGTAAATTCATAATAAATGCGAATAAATATTCACAAAATCAGAATAATTCTGCGCTTGTGTGTGGGGGAAATATACTGTTAAATGCGCGTAATTGTTTCTTAATGTTTCGGAATGCAAAAAAGCCCGACGACATCGTCGGGCATGGCGTGCGATAAATCCGGCTTAACCGCCGGACTGATCCGGATCGGGCCCGAGGCGTTTTCCTTGATCCAGTTTTGCGATCTCGCCTAATTCATCTTTATCGAGACGGAAATCCCAGACAGCAAAGTTTTCCGCGATACGGGAAGGAGTGACGGATTTCGGAATGACTACCAGCCCGCAGTCCAGATGCCAGCGAATAACAATCTGGGCGGGCGTTTTGCCGTATTTATCCGCCAGTTCGCGAATCACTTTCTGATCGAATACGCCTTCGCCGCCCTGCGCCAGCGGGCTCCAGGACTCGGTCTGGATTTTATGCGTCGCATTCTACGCATGTAGCTGGCGCTGTTGCATCAAGGGGTGAAGCTCGATCTGGTTGATCACAGGGGGAACGCCGGTTTCATCGATCAGACGCTGGAGGTGATGGATCTGAAAGTTACAGACCCCGATACTCTTTACCAGCCCCTCTTTTTGCAGCGCGATCATGCCCTTCCAGGCGTCGACATAGTGATCGATAGCCGGTACGGGCCAGTGCATCAGATAGAGATCGAGATAATCAAGTTGCAGTTTTTTCAGACTCTCCTGCAGGGCTTCGCGGGGACGTTTTTGATCGTCATTCCACAACTTAGTGGTGATAAACAGCTCTTCCCGCGCCACGCTCGCTGCTTTTAGCGCTTTGCCGACGCCTTCTTCATTCTGATATGCTGTGGCGGTATCAATCGATCGATAGCCCACCTCCAGCGCTTTATGAATCGCCGCGATCACCTCTTCATTGCTTGCTTTCCAGACTCCCAGCCCAAGTTGTGGCATTACGTTGCCATCCTGTAGCCTGATAATGGTTGGATTAGCCATGATGTGTTCCTCTTTTAATTGGCTCGCCGGAGTCGGGTCCGGCGAGACTAAGTGACTTAAGTCTGGACGAAATGGCCAAAAACGAAAGTCAGAGGCGAAAAAACCTTAGCGCGCCGCTTCATAAATCCGACGGCTGACATCCAGCGTAATATCCTGATTTTCACCTAAATTTGTGCATCCATGCGCCTCAAGTTTGGCCAGTAGCGCCGGAATAGTGCTGCCATCCAGACCGTAATCGGACAGGTGGGTAGGCACGCCCATCTGTTCGAAGAAACGGCGGGTGGCGGCAATGGCGGCATCAATACGCTCGTCGTCGGAACCGTCGGTGATATTCCATACACGTTCAGCGTATTGCAGGAGTTTTGCGCGTTTAACGTCTCGTTTTTCGTTCCATAGCGCAGGCAGAATGATAGCCAGCGTCTGGGCATGATCGAGACCGTGCATCGCCGTAAGCTCATGGCCCAGCATATGCGTCGCCCAGTCTTGCGGAACACCAGCGCCAATCAGGCCATTCAATGCCTGAGTAGCGGCCCACATCACGTTAGCGCGGACGTCATAGTTTTCAGGCTCTTGCAGCGCTTTGGGACCTTCTTCGATCAGTGTGAGTAAAATACCTTCGGCGAAACGATCCTGAATTTTGCCGTTAACGGGGTAAGTGACGTACTGCTCAACGGTATGGACGAAAGCATCCACGACGCCGTTCGCAACCTGGCGCGGCGGCAATGTATAGGTGTAGACCGGGTCCAGTACGGCAAACACCGGTTGCACGAACGAGGAGTGGAAGGCCTGTTTGTCGCCAGTAGTTTTACGGGAAATGACTGCGCCGGCGTTCGATTCTGAGCCGGTTGCCGGTAGGGTCAGCACAGACCCCATCGGGATTGCGCTACGAATCTCAGTACCGCCGGTTTCCAGAATGTGCCACGGATCGACGCCGTCCGTATACTGCGCCGCTGCGGCGATAAATTTGGTGCCGTCCAGTACGGAACCGCCGCCAACGGCCAGCAGGAAGGTAATACTTTCGTCGCGCACAAGCTGCACGGCCTTCATCAGCGTTTCATAGGACGGGTTCGGTTCAATACCGCCAAACTCCCGAACATCCAGTCCTTTTAACGCGTCCTGAACTTGCGCCAGTACGCCGGTCTTTTTCACGCTACCGCCGCCATAGGTAATCAGCACGCGGGCGTCCTGCGGGATCTGATCGCGGAGATCGACGATAGCGCCTTTACCAAACAGAATGCGGGTAGGGGTATGTAATTTGAAATTTTTCATTGCTCATTCCCTTATGTGGGTAAAAAGAGGGCAGGCGGCTGTCTGCCTGATGGTCATCATTGTGGTCTTGTGAGAGATGTCTCTCAATGCACATTTCTGCCAATGTTTTGCCTATTTCTCCAGAATGCTGGAGAAAATCGCTAAAAATGCGCACAATCCAGCGGAGTGGATTTGATAAAAAAATGGCGCGTTATGAATCGTGAAGCAATTTGCTTACAGTTGGCTGATAAAATTAATCATTTAAAAAATAATGATAAAATAATCAGCGAGCGGCTGGCGGGCATTCGTCTGTTGTATGGTGTTGAACCGGGGCCGCGCACGCCGGTCATGTATCAGCCTGGCATCATATTTCTCTTTTCCGGCCATAAAATTGGCTATATTAACAAGCGCAAGTTTCGTTATGACGCTAATGAATATCTCTTACTGACCGTGCCGCTCCCTTTTGAATGCGAGACCTGGGCGACGCCGGAGGTACCGCTGGCCGGTATTCGGCTCGACATTGATGTGCTGCAACTGCAAGAGTTGCTCATGGACATTGGCGAAGATGAGCGTTTCCAGTTGCCGATGGCGGCCAGCGGGATTAACTCCGCCACGCTGTCGGACGAGATTTTATGCGCGGTGGAAAGATTGTTGGATGTGATGGAGCACCCGCTGGATGCGCGGATTCTGGGAAAACAGATTATTCGCGAAATTCTTTATCATGTGCTGATGGGGCCGCGCGGCGGGGCGCTGCTTGCGCTGGTTAGTCGCCAGACGCACTTTAGCCTGATCAGTCGCGTACTTAAACAGATCGAAATGAAATACACCGAGAACCTGAATGTTGAGCAACTGGCGGCAGAAGCGAACATGAGCGTGTCGGCGTTTCACCATAATTTTAAGGCGGTCACCAGCACCTCGCCGTTGCAGTATTTAAAAAGCTACCGACTGCATAAAGCGCGGATGATGATGATTCACGACGGTATGAAGGCCAGCGCCGCGGCGATGCGGGTCGGCTATGAGAGCGCATCGCAGTTTAGCCGGGAGTTTAAACGTTATTTTGGCGTTACGCCGGGCGAAGATGCGGCAAGAATGCGGACAATGCAAGGGAGCTAAGTGGGGCATCCCGCCACGGGGCAACGAAGCGTAACCGGGCCATCCTGGCCGATTATGGATACGTCAGGCGTTACAGTATTTCTTTTTAATCACCACGACCAGCGTACCTAACAGCCCGGCGACCAGTAGCGCGACGGGAAGGATCATTAAAAATGTCATTACCTGGTCTTCATGGCGCTTAACAAACGGGATCATACTGAGCGCGTAGCCGAAGCTGGTCACGACAGTCACCCACAGCAGGCCGCTTAACCAGTTAAAAAACTGAAACCGGCGGTTGGACAGGCCGGAAATGCCCGCCATTGTTGGCAGCAGCGTGCGGACAAACGCCAGAAAGCGCCCGGCAAGCAACGCTAACAAACCGTGACGGTCAAACATGCAGGTGGCGCGCTGATGATATTTTGCCGGAAGCTGCGCTAGCCAGCCTTTGACGGTACGCGTATTACCGAGCCAGCGTCCCTGGATATAACTTAGCCAGCAGCCGAGACTGGCCGCGGCGGTGAGAATGCCAATCGTCGGCAAAAAATGCATCACATCCTGGGCGATCAACGCGCCTGCCAGTAGCAGCAGACTATCGCCGGGTAAGAATGACGCTGGCAGCAGACCGTTTTCTAAAAATAGCGTGGCGAACATGACAAAGTAGACGACGCTAACAACGTGTGGATTCGCCAGCGCGGCAAAATCATGTTGCCAGAGCGCAGCGATAATATCTTGAATGACAGCCATGAACTTTCCTGTGGAACAGCATTTACGCTTTTATCTGCCTATTGTACTCCTGAATCGTCCGGGATGCCTTGATCCCGGACGCAACAAACGCAGACTTTTCCACGGAAATTGTCTGCATATATGTCCATCCACGGCAACTTTACACAATTCTGGCGAAGCCGGCGGCTAAATCAGCGATCAAATCATCAACACTCTCTAAACCAATATGCACTCGAACCAGCGTACCGGTAAAATCTACGCCGCCTGCGGGACGAATCGCGGCGATCTGTTCCGGCTGATTAGCAATAATCAGCGATTCGTAGCCTCCCCAGGAGTAGGCCATACTGAACAGCGAAAAGTTATCCAGATAGGCTGATAATTCTGCCTCGGTCAGCTTTTTATTGAGCACAAAGGAGAACAGGCCGCTGCTGCCTGTAAAGTCTCGTTTCCAGAACGCATGACCTTTGCTACCCGGCAGGGCCGGATGATTAACGCGCGCGACCTGAGAATGGTTCGCCAGCCACGCGGCGATTTTGAGGCTGCTTTCTTGATGCTGGCGCAGTCGGACGCCGAGCGTGCGCAGACCGCGGCTGGTCATATAAGCCGTGTCGGCGTCGAGCATTTGCCCCATCAGATAGGCGTTTTCCCGCAATTGTTCCCAGCAGCGCGCATTTGCAACGGCAGTACCGACCATCGCATCAGAATGACCAATTAGATACTTAGTGCCCGCCTGGATAGAGATATCAATATCGAATTCCAGAGCTTTGAACAGAACGCCAGCCGCCCAGGTATTATCAATCATGATGACGGCGTCTGGCGCGACGCGTCTGACCGCACTAACAATGGTCGGAATATCATGTACTTCCATGGTAATAGAACCGGGGGATTCCAGAAATACGACTTTCGTGTTCGGCTGAATATGTTGCGTGATATCAGCGCCGATGAGCGGGTCGAACCAGCTTGTCGTCACGCCCAGTTTGCCGAGAATTTTGCTGCAGAAATCCTGGCTGGGTTCATAGGCTGTGTTGGTCATCAGGATGTGGTCGCCCTGTTCAACGAATGCCAGAATGGTGTTGGCGACCGCCGCCGCACCGCACGGGAAGAGCGCGCATCCGGCGCCGCCTTCCAGTTCACACATGGCTTCCTGGAGCGAAAAGTGAGTCAGCGTTCCCCGGCGTCCGTAAAATAATTCGCCGTTGGCGCGATTGCGGGTAGCGTGTTTTTTGGCCTCGACGGTGTCAAACACCAGTGAAGAAGCGCGTTGAATCACACTATTCACTGAGCCAAGCGTGTATTTTTTGCTGCGTCCTGCGTTTACCAGTTTGGTATCCAACTGTTTATCCGTCATGTTGCGTTTCCTGATTTTAACCGTCTGGATGTCTAAACTAGCATGAATATAACCATCTGCACCCTGGCGATGTGTGATACAGATGAAAATTTTGCCAAAATAAAAACAGGTGGCTTTTTTAATGCGTAAGCGCAAAGAAAAAGCAGTAAAGGTGCGGCAGTATGTAAATAGTAATGAGAACGACTATCAATTCGACGTTGTTTTGATATTATTATGCTCAGATTTTGTGATTTGCGTCCTGGAGATACAGAGTGGGTAATAATTTGATGCAGACGGATCTTTCCGTCTGGGGCATGTATCAGCACGCCGATATTGTCGTGAAGTGCGTGATGATTGGTTTGATTCTGGCGTCAGTCGTCACCTGGGCTATCTTCTTCAGTAAAAGCGTTGAATTTTTCACGCAAAAGCGCCGCTTAAAGCGCGAACAACTGCAATTAGCCGATGCGCGCTCTTTAGATCAGGCTTCCGACATTGCGGCAGGTTTCAGCGCAAAAAGCCTCAGCGCACAGCTCATCAATGAAGCGCAGAATGAACTGGAACTCTCTCAGGGCAGCGAAGATAACGAAGGGATTAAAGAACGTACCGGCTTCCGTCTGGAACGTCGCGTCGCAGCGGTTGGCCGCTACATGGGACGAGGCAACGGTTATCTGGCGACGATCGGCGCCATTTCCCCCTTCGTCGGGTTGTTTGGCACCGTATGGGGCATTATGAATAGCTTCATCGGTATTGCGCAAACGCAGACCACCAACCTGGCGGTGGTCGCTCCTGGTATTGCGGAAGCGCTGCTGGCGACGGCGATTGGGCTGGTAGCCGCGATCCCGGCGGTCGTCATTTACAACATCTTCGCACGTCAGATAGGCAGTTACAAAGCGACGCTGGGCGACGTGGCGGCGCAGGTATTGCTGCTGCAAAGCCGCGATCTTGATCTGAATGCGAGCGCCAGTGCGCAGCCGGTACGCGCCGCGCAGAAATTACGGGTAGGGTAATGCGTCATGGCAATGCGTCTTAACGAGAACCTGGATGACAACGGCGAAATGCATGAAATCAACGTGACGCCGTTTATCGATGTCATGTTGGTTCTGCTGATTATCTTTATGGTGGCTGCGCCGCTGGCGACGGTGGACGTCAAGGTGAATCTGCCCGCTTCTACCAGTACGCCACAGCCGCGTCCGGAAAAACCGGTTTATCTGTCGGTGAAAGCGGATAACACCATGTTTATCGGTAACGATCCGGTGACGGATGATACGATGATTGCCGAGCTAACGGCCCTGACGGAAGGGAAAAAGGATACTACGATTTTCTTCCGTGCGGATAAAACCGTAGAGTATGAAACCCTGATGAAAGTGATGGATATGCTGCATCAGGCGGGCTATCTCAAGATTGGTTTGGTCGGCGAAGAGACCGCGAAAGCGAAATAAGTATTCTGCTGATGCTGTAGGCCGGGTAAGGCGAAGTCGCCACCCGGCTTTTTTATTGCCTAAGATGGCGCCTTGCTTAACAGAATTGCGCCACCTTAATCGACTTCATGCGTTAGCCTAAATGTTCCCCGCCGCACACGCCGTGCACTTCTGCGGTAACGTAACTTGATTCCTGGCTTGCCAGATAGACATACACCGGCGCCAGCTCTGCCGGTTGACCGGCCCGCTTCATTGGCGTCTGCTGGCCAAACTGCGGAATTTTATCCTGTGTTTGGCCGCCGGAAATTTGCAGCGCTGTCCAGATAGGGCCAGGCGCGACAATATTCACGCGAATTCCTTTTTCCGCCACCTGTTTCGCCAGGCCGCGGCTGTAATTAAGGATTGCCGCCTTGGTTGCCGCATAATCCAGCAGGTGCGGACTGGGCTGATAGGCCTGGATAGACGACGTTGTGATAATACTGGCGCCTTTTGGCAGCAGCGGAATCGCTTCCTGGGTTATCCAGAACAGGGCAAAAACGTTAACGGCGAAGGTTTGCTGAAATTGCTCGCTGGTTAGATCTTTTATCTCCGGGATTGCCGTCTGTTTACCGGCTACCAGCGCCAGAATGTCCAGCCCGCCCAGCGCTTCGCGCGCCTTATGGACCAGCGAACGGGCGAAAGATTCGTCGCTAAGATCGCCCGGCAATAACACCGCTTTACGGCCGCACTCCTCAATCAGCGCTTTAACCTGCTGGGCGTCCTCTTCTTCCGCTGGCAGATAGTTGATCGCGACATCTGTGCCTTCACGCGCGTAAGCGATAGCGGCAGCGCGCCCAATCCCGGAGTCGCCCCCTGTCACCAGCGCCTTACGATCTTTAAGGCGACCACTGCCGACATAACTTTTTTCACCACAGTCAGGAACAGGCGTCATTTTCGCCTGGACGCCGGGCGCCGGCTGTTTTTGCTTAGGATACTCGCCGGTGTAATACTGCGTGGTAGGGTCGTATAGATGAGACATTGAGCTTCTCCCTTCAGGTTGAACACCCTTTAAGCGTAGACACTTTTACTACCGTAAGAGGGAGAATCAGAACGATCCTTATGCTTCGCCCGTATTCACAACAGAGTTAACTAGCTATGAAGGTTATTTTTCTTGCCGTGCGACTGTGGTGACGTTGCGCGTCCGGTAGTCGCCATCGGAAAGCTTACGCGTCAGACGTAAGGTTGCCGTCTCGCGAGCCAGCAGATGCTGCCAGTCACTTTCAAGACGAGACATAATTTTGTCTCGTAATTCAGGATGCTGCTCGATAATAGCATTGATGGTCGCGCCATAAATCTCCTCTTTGACCTGTAACGCATACATCTCTCGTCGGTTTTGCCACTTCAGGCGCACTAACGCCGCCGGTATGGATACCACTTCCTGCGTTACCTTTTCCAGAGTGGCATTTTTACTGGCGATTAGCGCTGCAAGATTTTGCTTTAAGATAAATTCATCACTTTTATGGTTGTCTAAAGCCAAATAAACGTTATTGTCTTCAACTTCTTTCATCTTTATCTTCCAGTGAATAAAATAGCGGCATATTGGTTTCGCGAGTGATTAAATTAAGCCAAATGGCATTACCTTTTTCATTTATCATTGCGGTTTTATCCGCCAGTATTTTACTTAGCGTTTGGGCATCAATATCGCCTTCTGCCTGTAGTGCGTTTATCAGGCGGGCAAACGTTTCAATTTTAGCCACACAATACAGACGTTCTTTAATATGACGGTCGCGTTCTTCAAATAATACGTTTCTGTGTTGCCCGGTTGCGTTAGCGCAAATTAAAATATCGGGCTCGTAATCGCTGAGTTTTGTCTTTCCCTGAGACAAATTTTTACTGTTTTCTGTGGCTTCAGGGGGCGGCGATGACAGGCGAAAATGAGAGGAAACCAGATGCTCAGGAAGCATGACTAAATATCCTTTACGATCAGTGGTATACTATTTTTAATAGTGTAGGTTTCGTTGACAATAACATGGTGTAATTTTAAAATCAAAAAAAATGGAGCCTGCTATGAACAGTATTTTTTATTCTGTTATTATATTGCTATTACTGACCGGCGCGATACTCTTCCTGATGTGGGAGGTTAATAAAAAACGTCCTGGTGGAAAAACCGTAAATTTAAATCAAACTGAACCCATGACAAAGGAAGAGGGCGAAGATCATTTCTCAGTATTAATGAATTCGATAACGCCGGTATGGTACTGGCGCGTTAACCATGAATATATCGATTTCCTTCATGCAACGATAAAACGAATGACAATGACTGAGTTGAATGAAACGCCTGGATTATTTGACGCACAGCGTCGTTGCAGCGACCTTAACTCTGCCGTTTATAAGTATTACGACAATATAAAGAAGCGTTGTCTGAACGGAGAAAAGGTGCCGTATTCGGATTTGGACGTCCTTAATTTACGCCAGTGTTTTCGTGAGTTCAGTCTTGAAGCCTACCCGGCGTTGGTCGCGCTGGTATGGCCGGAATATCAGCGCCCACAGGTTAAACCGGATGAGATTTAACTGACATGTTGATCTGATGTTGTATGGTTGAGATATACTGTTGCTGGTTTTAGTTACCTGACAGGTCCCTATGGAACGCTTTCTTGAAAATGTAATGTATGCGTCTCGCTGGCTGCTCGCGCCGGTGTATTTTGGCCTCTCTTTGGCGCTGATCGCTTTAGCGCTAAAATTTTTCCAGGAAATTCTACACGTTCTGCCGAACGTTTTTGCCCTGGCGGAGGCCGATCTGATCCTGGTGCTGTTATCGCTGGTTGATATGACGCTGGTCGGCGGGTTGCTGGTAATGGTCATGTTCTCCGGGTATGAAAACTTTGTCTCTCAGCTGGATATCTCTGCGGGCAAGGAGAAGCTGAACTGGCTGGGGAAAATGGATGCGACGTCGCTAAAAAATAAGGTGGCGGCATCGATAGTTGCTATCTCTTCCATTCACCTGTTACGCGTGTTTATGGATGCGAGAAACGTCCCGGATAACAAATTAATGTGGTATGTCATCATCCATCTGACCTTTGTCCTGTCGGCGTTCGTGATGGGCTATCTGGACAGATTGACGCGACATAACCATTGAGCCGCCGTCCACGGCGGGGCAGTCGGGCAAAGGACGCTGAGCCCGGCTGTAAAACAGCGCTTCTTTAACGGTGGATAACCGTCTCCCTGCAGCCTTACGCAATATTTTTACTACATCTATTCATTTACTCAGTAATAACACTGAAAGATTTTCTCTGCGTTCACAGATATATAACATCTACGGGTACGTAAACGGCGATAACTGTAAAAAAATGGAGAATGCATTATATATTCTCCGCGCCTTGCCGATAACGAGAGTGCGTCATCGTCTGATGACTAATCTCTTATATTCAGCAAGGAAATTCATATGCGTTTGCTGCAAAACTTTACTATTCGTATGGTCATGCTGACGATACTGGGACTTTTTTGTCTACTCTGGTCGGGGGTGGGTTTATACAGCGTCCATGCTTTATCCGAAGTTTCGGAAGGAAATGATATTGACCGGCATCTTGTGCGGCAAATGACGGTGCTAAGCCAGGGTAACGATCAATATTTCCGCTTTGTTACCCGCCTTAGCCGCGCGATGGATGTAAAAATCGGCGGCGGCACGCCCGATTTTGCGCCCGCCCGGCAGTCGCTCGAGAATATGCGTCAGAAGCTGGAGGAGATGAAAGCGCTATCGCCAGGGCCGATGAACCCTGATATCTCAAGGGCGGTGTTGTCCAACTGGCAGGCCTTGCTGGAGAAAGGCGTCATTCCTCAAATGCAACTGGCGCAGCAAGGATCGCTGACCGCCTGGAGCGAACATGCCAGTACGGTCACGCCTGCACTTAGCCGCGCGTTCGGCGCCAGCGCGGAACGGTTTAATCATGAAGCTGGCGCCATGCTGGATAACACCCGTGTGATGGTCGATGGTAAAACCTATACCATCCGCATCCTGCTTATTACGGCGGTGATTCTGGGCATTGCCATCCTGATTTTTACCGATCGCTATTTGGTTGCAATGATGGTGAAACCGCTGGAGCGCATCCGTCAGCAGTTTCAGCGTATCGCGCAAGGCGATCTTAGCCAGCCGATTGAAGCGTTGGGGCGTAACTGCGTAGGCCGGTTGGTGCCGCTACTGCGCGCGATGCAGGACAGTTTACGCGAAGCCGTCAGTACGATCCGCGCCGGAAGCGACAATATCTGGCGCGGCGCGACGGAAATTTCTACCGGTAATAACGATCTCTCTTCCCGAACGGAAGAACAGGCCGTCGCGCTGGAAGAAACTGCCGCCAGCATGGAACAGCTTACCGCAACGGTAAAAATGAACGCCGAACACGCTCGCCAGGCGAGTCAGCTTGCGGATGCCGCCTCGCTAACGGCAGGAAAAGGCGGTGAACTGGTTTCCGATGTGGTAGAAACAATGAACGGTATTTCCGCCAGTTCGCAGCAGATCGCCGAAATTACTACCGTGATTAATAGTATTGCTTTCCAGACCAATATTCTGGCCTTGAACGCAGCGGTAGAAGCGGCCAGAGCGGGCGAGCAGGGACGCGGCTTCGCGGTGGTCGCCGGTGAGGTACGTAACCTGGCCAGCCGCAGCGCGGGGGCGGCGAAAGAAATTGAAGCTTTAATTGGCGAATCGGCACGTCGCGTAGCGCAGGGCGCGCAGTTGGTCTAGGAGACCGGCGCGACGATGGACGCCATCCTGCGCGGCGTCACGGAAGTGACGACGATTATGAAACAGATCGCGTCCGCCTCCGAAGAGCAGAGTAAAGGTATCTCTCAGGTTGGCGTGGCGATCACGCAAATGGATAGCGTTACGCAACAAAACGCCGCGCTGGTTGAGCAGGTTTCCGCCGCGGCGGCGGCGCTGGAACGGCAGACGGAGGATTTGCAACGCTCCGTACAGCAGTTCCGGCTTTCCGCTAGTGAGCCGCAACAACGCGTAACGACGAAAGCGGCGCCTGGCGTTCAGAGAATGGCGTCGGCTCCCGCACAGTCTACTGATGAATGGGTTGCCTTCTGATGTGAAGCAAAAAAGCGCGTAATGCGCTGGCCTTCATTTAACCAGTTGCTATATAATTTATTATATAGCGACTAAGGAGGTCAGATGAATAATCATTTTGGGAAAGGGTTAATGGCCGGGTTGCACGCGCCATATGCATATAGCGCGCATCATGCGGTGAATTTCTGTTCTGAGTATAAACGTGGCTTTGTATTGGGTTTTACACACCGTATGTTCGAAAAGACCGGCGATCGTCAACTTAGCGCGTGGGAGGCCGGAATTCTGACGCGTCGCTATGGTCTGGATAAAGAAATGGTGATGGATTTCTTTAAAGAGAATCATTCCGGGATGGCGGTTCGCTTCTTTATGGCTGGTTATCGACTCGAAGGTTGATCCAACAGGGGTATTATCTTGCTTTAATTAATTACACTATCGCCTCTTCCCTTCGTTTTACTGTTCCGTCGAAGTATTATGGCGCACATAACCATAAAAAAAGTGTGGTAAATGGCGTACCGATCGCAATAACTTCTTCGCGAACAGTGCAAAATAAAAGCTAGGTCTTCGTAACGGAATAACTATAAAATGACTGGAGATAATACTCTCATCACTTCTCACGGCATTAACCGTCGTGATTTCATGAAGCTTTGTGCAGCACTGGCCGCTACTATGGGGCTCAGTAGCAAAGCCGCCGCAGAAATGGCAGAATCGGTATCCAATCCACAGCGTCCGCCCGTTATCTGGATTGGCGCTCAGGAGTGTACCGGTTGTACCGAATCACTGCTTCGTGCTACACACCCAACCGTTGAAAACCTCGTTCTGGAGACTATCTCTCTGGAATACCACGAGGTACTTTCCGCCGCATTCGGTCACCAGGTCGAAGAAAACAAACATAACGCTCTGGAGAAGTATAAAGGGCAATATGTTCTGGTGGTGGATGGTTCTATCCCACTAAAAGATAACGGTATCTACTGCATGGTTGCCGGCGAGCCGATCGTGGATCACATCCGCAAAGCCGCCGACGGCGCAGCCGCGATTATCGCTATCGGTTCCTGCTCGGCATGGGGCGGCGTTGCTGCGGCTGGCGTAAACCCAACCGGCGCTGTCAGTCTGCAGGAAGTCTTACCGGGCAAAACGGTTATCAATATTCCAGGTTGTCCGCCAAACCCGCATAACTTCCTGGCGACCGTCGCGCATATCATCACTTACGGCACGCCGCCGAAGCTGGATGCGAAAAATCGTCCAACCTTTGCCTATGGCCGTCTGATCCATGAGCATTGCGAACGTCGTCCACACTTCGACGCAGGCCGTTTTGCCAAAGAATTTGGCGACGAAGGCCACCGTCAGGGCTGGTGCCTCTACCATCTTGGCTGTAAAGGGCCGGAAACCTGGGGCAACTGTTCTACATTACAGTTCTGTGACGTTGGCGGCGTCTGGCCAGTGGCGATCGGTCATCCTTGCTATGGCTGTAACGAAGAAGGTATCGGCTTCCATAAGGGCATTCACCAGCTTGCTCATGTCGAAAACCAAACTCCGCGTTCAGAGAAACCTGACGTCAATATGAAAGAAGGCGGCAATATCTCTGCGGGCGCTGTCGGTCTGCTTGGCGGCGTAGTCGGTCTGGTTGCCGGCGTCAGCGTGATGGCGGTACGTGAACTGGGGCGTCAGCAAAAGAAAGATAACGCTGACTCACGGGGAGAATAACCGTGAACAGACGTGACTTTATTAAAGCAGCCTCCGGTGGAGCATTGCTGTTGGGCGCCGCGCCGTCTGTCAGCCATGCGGCTGCAGAAAACCGTCCGCCAATTCCAGGTTCGCTGGGCATGCTGTATGACTCCACTCTGTGCGTGGGCTGTCAGGCCTGCGTCACAAAGTGTCAGGATATCAACTTCCCGGCGCGTAACCCGGAAGGGGAGCAGACCTGGTCGAACAACGACAAACTGTCGCCGTATACCAATAACATTATCCAGGTATGGCGTAGCGGCACGGGCGTGAACAAAGATCAGGAAGAGAACGGCTATGCCTACATCAAGAAACAGTGTATGCACTGCGTCGATCCTAACTGCGTTTCCGTTTGTCCGGTGTCGGCGCTGAAAAAAGATCCGAAAACCGGCATCGTCCACTATGACAAAGATGTCTGCACCGGCTGCCGTTACTGTATGGTCGCCTGTCCGTACAACGTACCTAAGTACGACTACAACAACCCGTTTGGCGCGCTTCACAAGTGTGAGTTGTGTAACCAGAAAGGCGTTGAGCGTCTGGATAAAGGCGGTTTGCCTGGGTGTGTGGAAGTTTGTCCGGCAGGGGCCGTCATTTTCGGTACTCGTGAAGAGCTAATGGCGGAAGCGAAAAAACGTCTGGCCCTCAAACCAGGCAGTGAATATCACTATCCGCGCCAGACGTTGAAAACGGACGACACCTATCTGCATACGGTGCCTAAATACTACCCACACCTCTACGGTGAAAAAGAGGGCGGTGGTACTCAGGTGCTGGTGCTGACAGGCGTTCCTTATGAAGATTTGGATCTGCCGAAGCTGGATGACCTTTCAACCGGAGCGCGCTCCGAGCATGTTCAACACACGCTTTATAAAGGCATGATACTACCCCTGGCTGCGCTGGCGGGCTTAACCGTGCTGGTTCGTCGTAATAGCAAAAACGACCATCACGATGGAGGAGACGATCATGAGTCATGATCCAAAACCGCTGGGCGGAAAAATCATCAGTAAACCGGTCATTATTTTTGGACCGTTAATCGTCCTGTGTATGCTCCTTATCGTGAAGCGTCTGGTCTTCGGGTTGGGCTCCGTTTCCGACCTGAACGGCGGTTTCCCGTGGGGCGTCTGGATTGCCTTTGACCTGTTGATCGGCACCGGCTTTGCCTGCGGCGGTTGGGCGTTGGCATGGGCGGTGTATGTCTTTAACCGTGGGCAATACCATCCGTTGGTGCGCCCGGCATTGCTGGCAAGCTTGTTTGGTTACTCGCTGGGCGGCCTGTCGATCACTATCGACGTCGGTCGTTACTGGAACCTGCCGTACTTCTACATTCCAGGTCACTTCAACGTGAACTCGGTACTGTTTGAGACGGCGGTCTGTATGACCATCTACATCGGCGTGATGGCGCTGGAGTTTGCGCCTGCCTTGTTTGAACGTCTGGGCTGGAAAGTGTCGCTCAAGCGTCTGAATAAGGTGATGTTCTTTATTATCGCGCTGGGCGCGCTGCTGCCGACGATGCACCAGTCCTCAATGGGGTCATTGATGATCTCGGCGGGCTATAAAGTGCATCCGCTATGGCAAAGCTATGAAATGCTGCCGCTGTTCTCGGTTCTGACCGCGTTTATCATGGGCTTCTCCATTGTCATATTTGAGGGGGCGCTGGTTCAGGCAGGCCTGAAAGGAAACGGTCCGGATGAGAAAAATTTGTTTGTTAAGCTGACGAATACCATCAGCGTGCTGCTGGCGATTTTCGTCGTCCTGCGCTTTGGCGAACTGATTTATCGCGACAAGCTGTCCTATGCGTTTGCCGGCGATTTTTACTCCGCTATGTTCTGGATTGAAGTCGTCCTGATGGTCTTCCCGTTAGTGGTGCTGCGTGTGGCGAAACTGCGTAATGACTCTCGTATGCTGTACCTGTCGGCGCTGAGCGCGCTGTTGGGTTGCGCGACGTGGCGTCTGACCTATTCGCTGGTGGCATTCAACCCGGGTGGCGGCTACCACTACTTCCCAACCTGGGAAGAATTGTTGATTTCTATTGGTTTTGTGGCTATTGAGATTTGTGCATACATCGTACTCATTCGTCTACTGCCGATACTTCCTCCTTTAAAACAAAACGATCATAATCGTCATGAGGCGAGCAAAGCATGAGCCAGAGAATTACTATTGATCCGGTAACCCGTATTGAGGGTCATTTACGCATTGACTGCGAAATTGAGAACGGCGTCGTATCCAAAGCATGGGCGTCCGGCACCATGTGGCGCGGTATGGAAGAGATCGTGAAGAACCGCGATCCGCGCGATGCGTGGATGATTGTGCAACGTATTTGCGGCGTTTGTACGACAACTCACGCGATCTCCTCCGTTCGTGCGGCGGAAAGCGCGCTGAATATTGATGTTCCCGTCAACGCGCAGTATATCCGTAATATTATTCTGGCGGCGCATACCACCCATGACCACATTGTCCATTTCTACCAGCTCTCTGCGCTGGACTGGGTGGACATTACCTCTGCGCTGAAAGCCGATCCGGAAAAAGCTTCTGCGATGCTGGATGGCGTGTCGAGCTGGCACCTGAACAGCGCGCAAGAGTTCACGAAAGTTCAGAACAAGATCAAGGATCTTGTCGCTAGCGGTCAGTTAGGTATTTTCGCCAATGGCTACTGGGGGCACCCGGCAATGCAGTTACCGCCGGAGGTCAACCTGATTGCGGTCGCCCACTATCTGCAGGCGCTGGAATGTCAGCGTGACGCTAACCGCGTGGTGGCGTTGCTGGGCGGTAAATCGCCGCATATCCAGAACCTGGCGGTCGGTGGGGTGGCGAACCCGATCAATCTCGACAGCATCGGTACGTTGAACCTTGAACGCCTGATGTACATCAAATCGTTTATCGATAAGCTGAGCGATTTTGTCGAGCAGGTGTATAAAGTGGATACCGCAGTCATCGCGGCCTACTATCCGGAATGGCTGGAGCGCGGCAAAGGCGCGGTGAACTACCTGAGCGCGCCGGAATTCCCGACCGACGGTAAAAACGGCAGTTTCCTGTTCCCGGGCGGTTACATTACCAATGCCGATCTGTCGACATACCGTCCGATCACCTCTCACTCCGATGAATTCCTGATTAAAGGTATTCAGGAGAGCGCGAAGCACGCCTGGTATAAAGATGAAGCGCCGCAGGCGCCGTGGGAAGGCACCACGATTCCGGCTTACGACGGTTGGTCGGATGACGGTAAATACTCATGGGTCAAGTCGCCGACATTCTACGGCAAAACCGTCGAAGTCGGGCCGCTGGCGAACATGCTATGTAAACTGGCCGCAGGTCGTGAATCCACGCAGACCAAGCTCAATGAAATCATTGCGCTTTATCAGAAGCTGACCGGCAAAACGCTGGAAATGGCGCAACTTCACTCTACGCTGGGTCGTATCATCGGGCGTACCGTTCACTGTTGTGAACTGCAAAACGTATTGCAGGATCAATACAACGCGCTGATTGTAAATATCGGCAAAGGCGATTACACCACGTTTGTGAAGCCGAACATTCAGGCGACGGGCGAGTTCAAAGGCGTGGGCTTCCTGGAGGCGCCGCGCGGTATGCTGTCTCACTGGATGGTGATTAAAGACGGTATTATCAGTAACTATCAGGCAGTGGTGCCATCGACCTGGAACTCAGGTCCGCGTAACTTCAACGATGACGTGGGGCCGTACGAACAGTCGCTGGTCGGTACGCCGATCGCCGATCCGGCGAAGCCGCTGGAAGTGGTACGTACCATCCACTCCTTCGACCCTTGCATGGCGTGCGCGGTGCACGTGGTGGACGCCGATGGCAATGAAGTGGTCTCGGTGAAGGTTTTGTAATGCGGATATTAGTCTTAGGGGTCGGCAATATTTTGCTGACCGATGAAGCCATCGGGGTACGTATTGTTGAAGCGTTAGAGCAACGATACACCCTGTCGGATTTCGTTGAGATTCTGGATGGCGGTACGGCGGGAATGGAACTTCTTGGCGATATGGCGAATCGGGATCATTTGATCATTGCCGACGCCATCGTGTCGAAAAAGAACGCGCCGGGAACCATTATGGTACTGCGCGACGATGAAGTTCCGGCGCTGTTCACCAACAAAATCTCCCCCCATCAGCTTGGACTGGCCGACGTATTGTCGGCCCTCCGCTTTACCGGCGAGTTTCCGAAGAAGTTGACCCTGGTCGGCGTTATTCCACAGTCGCTGGAACCGCACATCGGCTTAACGCCAACCGTCGAGGCGATGATTGAACCTGCGCTTGAGCAGGTTCTTGCTGCGCTGCGTGAATCCGGCGTCGAAGCAATTCCTAAGGAGACGGCGCATGTCTGAAACGTTTTCCGGATTCGACACGGCGCCCGTCGCCCGGGTTCAGGCGGCGTTTGAAGAGATAGCCCATCGTTCGATGCACGATCTTTCGTTTCTGCATCCGACTATGCCTGTGCATGTCTCTGATTTTACGTTGTTTGAAGGACAATGGACGGGCACGGTAATTACGCCGTGGATGTTAAGCGCATTAATCTTCCCTGGCCCGGACCAGATCTGGCCCGGGCGTACCGTCGGTGAAAAACTCGGTCTGCAACTGCCTTATGGCACGATGACCTTTACCGTTGGCGAACTGGAAGGCGTTTCACAATATCTTGCCTGCTCGTTGATGTCGCCGCTTTCCCGTAGCCTGTCGCCGGAAGAGGGCGTCCGGCTGGCGGATGACTGCGCGCGGATGCTGTTATCCCTGCCGGTAAGCAATCCTGATGCGCCGCAGACAAGCCGGCGTGCGTTGCTGTTTGGCCGTCGGAGCTGTGAGAATGCATGAGCTGTCTCTTTGCCAAAGCGCCGTTGAAATTATTCAGCAGCAGGCAGAACAGCACGGCGTGGCGCGCGTCACCGGCGTATGGCTGGAGATAGGCGCGCTTTCGTGCGTTGAAGAGCGCGCGGTTCGTTTCAGCTTTGACATCGCCTGCCAGGGGACTTTAGCGCAAGGGTGCGAATTGCACATCGACTACAGACCGGCCCAGGCCTGGTGCTGGGATTGCAGTCAGGTGGTGGAAATTCTCAGGCATGACGCGCAATGTCCGCATTGTCATGGCGATCGCCTGCGGGTGGATACCGGCGATTCGTTGAAAGTAAAAAGTATTGAGGTCGAATAACCCGCATTTTATTTCAGGTGGTTAATTATGTGTATTGGCGTCCCCGGTCAGGTGCTGGCCGTCGGAGATGATATTCACCAGCTTGCGCAGGTGGAAGTGTGTGGCATCAAACGTGATGTCAATATTGCTCTGATTTGTGAAGGTAAGCCAGCCGATCTGATAGGGCAATGGGTATTGGTACACGTTGGTTTTGCGATGAGCATCATTGACGAAGACGAAGCGAAAGCCACGTTAGATGCGCTGCGCCGCATGGAGTACGACATCACCAGCGCGTGATCCCTTAATCACCTCTATTATATCGCTCTATAATCGTTGTATAATTATTTATATATCGATTGTGGGGCGAAACCTATGAATAAATTTTTGCGCCAGCTCTCTCTGCTGGCGTTGCTTTTTTGCTGGCCGTTAATGTCACAGGCGGCGCGTACTTTTACCGATCAACTTGGCCGCCAGGTCACGGTTCCCGATACCCTCGACAGAGTGGTGGTGCTCCAGCATCAAACGCTCAATCTCCTTGTACAGATGAATGCCACTGACAAAATCGTTGGGGTCATGGCGAACTGGAAACAGCAATTAGGCGACGGCTATGCGCGTCTGGCGCCGGAACTGGCGCAAAAAGCCTCGCTGGGCGATCTAACGCACGTTGATCCTGAAAAACTGGTGGCGCTGCGCCCGCAGGTGGTGTTTGTCACGAATTACGCTCCGCAGGAGATGATCGACAAGATCAGCCGTCTTGGCATTCCGGTGGTGGCGATTTCGCTGCGCCATGATGTTGCTGGCGAGCAGGCTAAAATGAACCCGACCCTGGCCGATGAAGAGCAGGCTTATAATCGCGGGCTGCGTGAAGGAATAACGCTGATTGGCGATATCGTCAATAAACCGCAGGAGGCGAAAGCGCTGATTGAGGCGATGAATAAAGGTCGCAAGATGGTCAGCGACCGTTTGCAGTCGGTTCCTGAAAATGAGCGAGTTCGCGCCTATATGGCGAATCCGGAGCTGACCACCTACGGTTCCGGTAAATACACCGGTCTGATGATGGCCCATGCGGGGGCGCTGAATGTAGCGGCATCCTCGGCGAAAGGCTTTAAGCAGGTGACAATGGAGCAGGTGATCGCCTGGGATCCACAAGTAATCTTTGTCCAGAATCGCTATCCAAAGGTCGTCAATGAGATCCTGCACAATCCCCAGTGGCAGGTCATTGACGCGGTGAAGCATCATCGGGTTTACCTGATGCCGGATTATGCCAAAGCCTGGGGATATCCGATGCCGGAGGCGGTGGGAATCGGCGAACTATGGATGGCGAAAAAACTCTATCCGGAAAAATTCCACGATATTGACATGCAAAAGGCCGCTAACGACTGGTATCAACGTTTTTACCGTACTGACTATCAGGGCGTACAGTGATGCGAATACTGGCTGCGGGGAGCTTGCGCGTCGTCTGGCCGCAGCTAATGACGGCGTTTCAGGCGGATGCGGTATGTGATTTCGGTCCGGCGGGGCTGTTACGTGAACGCATCGAAGCGGGCGAAGCATGCGACTTTTTTGCTTCGGCGAACCTGGCGCATCCGCAGGCGCTGCTGGAAAGCGGGCGGGCACTGCGGGTCGCGCCTTTTACGACGAACCGTTTGTGTCTGAGCGTGCGGGCACAGGCGATGCGTGAAGGCGAGGACTGGCTGTCGCTATTAACCCGGCGGGATCTGCGGATCGGCACCTCAACAGCAGGTTGCGATCCTTCCGGCGATTATACGCAGCAGCTTTTTTCGCGGATGGGCAAGGAGGGCGAAGCGATCCGAAAACGCGCGGTAGCGCTGGTTGGCGGCAGACAGACTTTGCCGTTACCGGCGGGCCGGCTGGCGGCGGAATGGCTCATCAATCATGATTACACCGATATCTTTATCGGCTATGCCAGCTATGCTCCCAGGCTACGGCAGGTTAATTCGCTGCGAGTGGTTGATATCCCGGAACCTTATAATCCCGTGGCTGAATATGGCTTTGCCTGCCTGAGCGAGCAGGGAAAAACGCTTGCCGACTTTTTACTGTCAGCACGGGCGAGGTTGATTCTCATGCAACATGGGTTTAGTGAAGCGCCGCATATGACGCACTCGCAGAACTGATAAGCGAAGCGTCAGCAGGGAATACCATGCCGGATGACGACATTACTACCTCATCCGGCATTATGGTTTAACTTTGACGTTTATCTTCGGTATGGTTTTCGAAGTCGCTGGCGTCATGGCGTTCATGAAGCCGTTCGTTCAATGGGCCGTTGGTCCGGTTGACAATGCGCCCCCGCTTTACCGCCGGACGTTCGGCTACCTGTTTCGCCCAGCGTTGTACGTTTTGATAACTTCCGGCATCCAGAAACTCCGCTGCATCATAGACATTCCCCAGCACCACGTTGCCGAACCACGGCCAGATGGCCATATCGGCAATAGTGTACTCTTCTCCCGCGACATACGGGTGGTGAGCTAACTGCTTATCCAGCACGTCCAGCAGACGCTTGGCTTCCATGGTGAAGCGATTAATGGCGTACTCAATTTTTACCGGCGCATAATGATAGAAGTGACCGAAACCGCCGCCGAGGAACGGCGCCGCGCCCTGTAGCCAGAACAACCAGTTAAGGGTTTCTGTGCGCTTAGCCAGATCCTGCGGCAGGAAATGGCCAAACTTATCCGCCAGATAAACAAGAATTGCGCCCGACTCAAAAACCCGAATCGGCGGGTTGTATGAGTTATCGCGCAGCGCCGGAATTTTTGAGTTCGGATTGATGTCAACAAAGCCGCTGGAGAACTGATCGCCCTCGCCGATGCGAATCAACCAGGCGTCATATTCGGCGCCGGTCACGCCCAGCGCCAGGAGTTCTTCCAGCATAATGGTCACTTTCTGGCCGTTAGGCGTCCCCAGCGAATAGAGCTGTAACGGATGTTTGCCGACGGGCAGCGTTTTGTCGTGCGTCGGGCCGGAAACCGGGCGATTAATGTTAGCGAACGCGCCGCTGCCGGATTTATCCCACGTCCAGACTTTTGCGGGTTGATAAGTATTATCTGCCATATTGACCTGCCTTCACAGTGGTGGTGTTGAAGCAGTGTAGCAGCTTGCTAACCGGACATTTAACCGATTGGGACATTCCGACGAGTGAAATTTTAACCTTCTGGCCTCAGTGTGCCTTATTGAGGTGTATGATTATGTCGACCTCTGTCCGGTTAGTGTCACAGAGCAGACAATCAGAGCGAAATCACGCCAGGCTGCTCAGGCGGTCTTGTTTTGAGGTAAGTGCATGAGCAAAGGAACCACCAGTCAGGATGCCCCCTTCGGGACATTATTGGGTTACGCCCCCGGCGGCGTAGCGATCTACTCTTCAGATTACAATTCCCTCGATCCGTGGGACGACGACGACGCAGCTTTTCGTAGCTACATCGACGATGAATACATGGGGCATAAATGGCAGTGCGTGGAATTTGCCCGCCGTTTTCTCTTTCTGAATTATGGCGTTGTTTTTACTGACGTCGGCATGGCCTGGGAAATTTTCTCGCTGCGTTTTCTGCGCGAGGTCGTGAATGACAATATTTTGCCTTTGCAGGCCTTCCCGAACGGTTCGCCGCGCGCGCCGGAGGCCGGGGCGTTGCTCATCTGGCAAAAGGGCGGCGAGTTTAACGAAACCGGGCACGTCGCGATTATCACCCAACTCCTGGATAACAAAATTCGCATTGCTGAGCAAAACGTTATCCACACGCCATTGCCGCCAGGGCAGCAGTGGACTCGCGAACTGGAAATGGTCGTAGAAAACGGGTGTTACACCCTGCGCGACACCTTTGATGACACGACGATTTTAGGCTGGATGATCCAGACCGACGACACGCAATACAGTTTGTCACAGCCTGACATCGCGAATCAGTCGCTGGCGATTCGCGGCGCAAGGCTGCCAGAGAAAGGTCAGTTTGACGGTCAGTGGCTGGATGAGCGCGATCCGTTACAAAAAGCCTATGTACAGGCGAACGGACACGTTATCAATCAGGACCCGTACCAGTATTTTACCATCACCGAGAGCGCCGAACAGGAGCTTATCAAAGCGACCAATGAGTTGCATTTGATGTACCTGCACGCCACGGACAAAGTTTTAAAAGACGATAATCTGCTGGCGCTATTCGATATCCCCAAAATTCTTTGGCCGCGCCTGCGTCTCTCCTGGCAGCGCCGTCGTCACCATATGATCACCGGTCGTATGGATTTCTGCATGGATGAACGCGGGCTGAAAGTCTATGAATACAATGCCGATTCCGCATCATGCCATACCGAAGCGGGATTAATTCTCGAAAAATGGGCTGAGCAGGGCTATACCGGTAAAGGGCATAACCCGGCGGAGGGCTTAATTAACGAGCTGGCAGGCGCCTGGAAACACAGTAAAGCGCGTCCTTTCGTCCATATCATGCAGGATGATGATATCGAGGAGGACTATCACGCGCAGTTTATGCAGCAGGCGCTGCATCAGGCCGGTTTCGCGAGCAAAATTCTCCGCGGGCTGGGCGAGTTGCGCTGGGATGACGCCGGGCAGTTGATCGATGGCGACGGACGGCTGGTGAATTGTGTCTGGAAAACCTGGGCGTGGGAAACGGCAATGGAGCAGATACGCGAAGTCAGCGAGACGGAGTATGCCGCAGTGCCTATTCGTACCGGGCACCCGGAAAATGAAGTCCGGCTGATTGATGTATTACTGCGCCCGGAAGTGTTGGTGTTTGAACCGCTGTGGACGGTGATCCCGGGTAACAAAGCGATCCTGCCCATCCTGTGGTCGCTCTTCCCACATCATCGCTATTTGCTCGACACGGATTTTACCGTTAACGATGAGCTGGTGCAGACCGGCTATGCGGTAAAACCGATTGCCGGACGTTGCGGTAGTAATATTGATTTGGTGAGCCATCAGGAAGAACTCCTGGATAAAACCAGCGGCAAGTTCGCCACGCAGAAAAATATCTATCAGCAGTTGTGGTGCCTGCCGAAGGTCGCCGGGAAGTATATTCAGGTCTGTACGTTTACCGTGGGCGGTAACTACGGCGGTACGTGCCTGCGCGGCGATGATTCATTAGTCATTAAAAAAGAGAGCGATATTGAACCGTTAATCGTCATCAAAGCGTAACGGGGTCATTCTCGTCGGGATATCGGCGTTGGCGCCGATATCCCGCCTGTTGTGTTTACCAACGAACGGCTGTCAGCTTGCCATTTACTGGTAACATATGAGAAATAATATCACAAATTATTCTTAACTTTTCTAACGCAGGCGGTGACGCTCGCTGCGTTGGCGCACTCGTTTCCTGATTTTCGTCTAATCGGTACTTTTTGCGGCTGGTTACGCCGCCCCTATCCCTTTGGATTTCGGTCATGCCTGTTTGGCTGGTAAACGGACAGCATAATATATTGACGAGTTCAAATGACATTATTAGTCATATAAAAAGTTTACGTTAGGTTATTTTTCTATCGCAAAAGTTTGCGTTTAAACCCTGTCTGCAATCTTCGGAACGAGATATAGATACACCTAAGTAAATGCAGTTAATTATTATTCAACTATTATTGTCAGCCTTGTGAATGATATTTTCGTATAAAGTGAAGCGACTTCCATTATGACTATTAATGGTATTATTGAATAGTTTACTCTGTAATTATTTAAGTTTAGTGGACATTTTGTCTTATTCTGGTGAACGTATGGTTATGGCAGATGACAGCCGATTTTTCATTATGTTAGCATGAGTTGATAATACTTTATCCAGGCATAGATCAGGATGTCCACATATAATAAGGAGAATGGTATATGTTTAAAAAAGTATTAGGCTTGCGCCACTGGAATAATAATGTTGTAAAAATACCGCCGCCAGCAGAATCTGGCGCTAATGCGTCTGACGTGGTGGTGGATACTCCTGAGCCTTATGAGCGGATACTGTGTCAAAAAATTCTGATGGGGATCTCGACGATCGATATCATTCGTAATGCCATCATTAAGTCCTGTGAGCAGCTCAATATTGAAAAAGAACGCATTAATGAACTTAACGAACAGAATGATAAAGCCAGAAGTTCATTAAAATCGCTCGTGGAATTTATCACCGAAATTGGCACGACTTCATCAGATATTGGCTGTCGTATGGGCGACTTAAATACCTCCTTAACGCAAATTAATGCGTGTATTAAAGAGATACAGAAGATCGCTAACCAGACCAATTTGATAGCGATTAACTCCGCGATCGAGGCCGCGCGCGTAGGGGATGCCGGGCGTGGTTTTAGCGTTATTTCGAAAGAAGTGAAAAACCTGTCCGAAGATGTTAAACACAGTTCGAAAAGCGTCAGTACGTTAACCTCTGTAATCAAAGATAATACGGCCAGAGTGAGTGAGGTGCTGGATAACCAACAGCCGGTTATTGATAATATTACGACTAACATAAATCAAATTGTGGAGTCTATTGGCATCGTCATTGATAAATCGCTGAGCATGAAATCGGTCATGCAGTACATCTCTACGGTGCAGTTTTTGAATATTGTCAAAGTTGACCATGTTATCTGGAAAATGGAAGTCTACAAATTACTCTTAAATAAAGACATAAACAGTAAAATAACGATGCACGATCAGTGTCGGCTGGGGAAATGGTACTACGGTTTTGAAGGGCAGCAGTTTAGCAATTACTACAGTTTCCGTAGTCTGGAAGCGCCGCATAAAGAGGTGCATACCGCTGGTCACTCTGCGCTGAACTATTTTGCCGCAGGCGATATGAATGCGATGTCGCAAGAACTCGACAGAATGGAGCGATCCAGTAATGAGGTGGTTAACCAGCTGGAAATGCTGGCTGTCGATTTGTTAAAAGAAACCACAGTGTGAAGTCATGAGTTATTACCGTATAACCAACAGGAGCCATCATCAACAGGACTGATGTATCACACTTTCTGCACTGGAGTTATTCCGGACAGAGAAAAAAAGCATGACGCAGAAGATGGCTGTGTTTGTTTACCCGAATCACTTACCTTAGTAAGTGATTCGGGATTAATCAGCAACCTCTTTGCTTTTTATCGGTGGCCAGACTTTGGCTGGAAAAGTGCGTTACTGCTAAATTTCTCACTCTCTTACCGCCTTCCTGCCCCTCGAAATACCTGAAACCTGTGCTCACAGATTAATAGCGATTATTTAATCGTGAAATAACGCTGGGCATTATTGAAGCAGATATCCTGAACCATACGGCTTAACATCGCTTCATCATCAGGAATCTCTCCGTCCTGCGCCCACTGTCCCAGCAGGTTACAGAGAATACGCCGGAAATATTCATGTCGCGTATAAGAAAGGAAACTGCGGGAGTCGGTCAGCATCCCGACAAACTGACTTAACAGTCCCATTTGCGACAGTTGCTCCAGTTGGCGCAGCATCCCGTCTTTCTGATCGTTAAACCACCAGCCGGAACCAAACTGCACTTTTCCGGCAATTCCCGGCCCCTGGAAGTTACCGATCATGGTCGCCAGGACTTCGTTATCACGTGGGTTCAGGCAATAGAGGATAGTCTTGGGCAGTTCATTGGTCACATCCATACTGTCGAGCAAACGGGAGAGCGCCCAGCTAATGTTATTATCGCCAATAGAGTCAAAGCCGGTATCCGGCCCGAGCAGGCGGAACATACGGGTATTATTGTTACGGATCGCGCCAATATGTAGCTGCATCACCCAGCCGCGCGCGGCGTACTGACGGCCCAGCCAGACCAGCACCGCCGTGGTAAACTGGGCGATCTCAAGTTCGCTCAACGTTTCGCCTGCCAGACGTTTGCCCAGAATGGCGTCAAGCTGCGCGTCGTCGGGCACCGGCGCAAATCGCAGCGTTTCAATGCCATGATCGGACGCGCGGCAGCCGCAGGCGGCGAAATGGTCGAGGCGGCGAGTGAGCGCCTGACGTAAATCGTCGAAACGGGTAATGCTGACATCTGCCGCCGCTTCCAGTTTCCCCAGGTAATCGACAAAGCCGTCCAGTTCGATTTTGAAAACTTTGTCGGGGCGCCAGCTTGGCGCGACTTCAATATCAATGCTGTCGTCGGCGGCTATCTGGTGGTGATATTCCAGAGAATCTATAGGGTCGTCGGTGGTTCCGACCATCCGCACATTCATCTGCTGCATAATACCGCGCGCGGAAAAGGCCGGCGTCGCCAGTTTCTCATTACACTGCGTCCAGATACTTTCCGCGGTATCCGGTCCGAACAGCGTACCTGTAATGCCAAATGGACGGCGTAGTTCAAGGTGCGTCCAGTGATACAGCGGATTGCCCAGCGTTTTTGGAACGGTATTGGCCCAGGCCATATATTTTTCATAATCGCTGGTCTCTTTGCCGGTGATCAGCGACTCATCCACGCCTGCGCTTCGTAGCGCTCGCCATTTATAGTGGTCGCCTTCCAGCCAGATCTGACCGAGGTTATCGAAACGGCGATCGTCGGCGATTTCCTGCGGACTTAAATGGCAGTGGAAGTCATAAATCGGCATGGGCGCGGCGTATTTATGGTACAGCGTGCGGGCAATGTCGTTTTTAAGTAGAAAATCTTCAGTCATAAACGTAGCCATGATTTATCTCCTTACTTAGCCAGCGCTTCTACCGTGGCTTTCGCGCCATTCTGCAATAGCTGTTGGTAAGCGTCGGTAACGGCTTGCACAAATTCGTGGTTCTTCGGCAGGTCGTTGCCAAAGATAGACTCGATGGCCAGTAGCCCGCGAACGCGTTCTTCCGGCGTCTGATATTGCTGATGAATCGCCTGATACTGTGCAAGCAGCGGATCGACGACATCAATGGTTTTACCTTGCTCATCGACACCGCCGACATAACGCATCCATCCGGCGACGCCCAGCGTCAGGCGGCGATAGTCATCGCCCTGTTGCAAGTGCAGACGTACCGGGTCCAACAGACGCTGCGGCAGTTTCTGACTGCCATCCATCGCGATCTGCCAGGTGCGGTGTTTCAACGAGGGGTTAGTGAAACGCGCAATCAACAAATTCGCATACCCTTCCAGATCGGTGCCTTCCGGCATTGACAACGTCGGCGCTTGTTCATCAAGCATCAGCGCCAGCGCCGCGCGACGGTAAGCCGGGTTAGTCATAGTATCGGCGATAGTGTCATACCCGCCGAGATAACCCAGATAGGCGAGGAAAGAGTGACTGCCGTTAAGCATACGCAGCTTCATCATCTCAAACGGTACGACATCTGCAACGAATTGCGCGCCGACGGTATCCCAGTCCGGGCGACCATTCACAAAGTTATCTTCGATGACCCACTGGCGGAAGGGTTCGCAGGCGATAGCGCAAGGATCATAAACGCCCAACTGGTCGGCAACCAGTTGTAGCGTCTCTTCGGTCGCTGCCGGAACAATGCGGTCAACCATGGTGCAGGGGAAGGTCACATTGTCGGCAATCCATGCGGCGAGGGCGGCATCGCGAGCTTTTGCCAGGCCGAGGACGGCAGCCTTCGCGACGTGACCATTCTCGCGCACGTTATCGCACGACAGCACGGTAAAAGCTTTCAGTCCTTGCTCCCGGCGCATGTTTAGCGCTTCGACAATATAGCCAATGGCGGATTTAGGCTGCTGTGGATGGGCAAGATCGTTTTGGATCAGCGGGTTATTGACATCAAGCTCGCCGCTGGCGGGGTCGGTGCAGTAGCCTTTTTCGGTTACGGTTAAGGAGACGATGGCGGTTTCCGGGCGCGCCATTGCCGCCAGAATCCCTGCATGACCGTCGAATTCAGGGTGTAGCGCTTCTTTCATTGAACCGATAATTTTCAGTTCGGTGCTTTCTGCGCCGCGTTCTGCAACGGTGTACAGCAGATTTTGCGCTTTCAGGTTCGCGATCAGCCGCGCGTCGTTACCCGGCATCAGGTTCACTTCACAAATGCCCCAGTCGCTGTCGCTCTTTTCCAGTAGATGATGGGTAAAGAGCGCCTGGTGCGCGCGGTGAAACGCCCCGCAGCCCAGATGCACAATACGGGATACCAGACGTGATTTGTCCCAGTTTGGGCGGGCGACGGAAACCTGGGCGGTGGCGATATTCTGTTCCATTGCAAACTCCTGTCATTCGACGTCTTCGCCCGCGATCTCCGGGGCGAGGCATGTTGCTATTGCATTGAGTAGGGGAAATCGCATGACGCGTCGCGCCATGCGAAAGAAGGTTATTTGCTAAAGAAAGCGCGCTGGATAGCCAGTTCGACGCCGCGGACTTCCGCAAGCCCTTTCAGACGGCCAATGGCGGAATAACCCGGATTCGTTTTCTTCTTCAGATCGTCCAGCATCTGATGACCGTGGTCCGGGCGCATTGGGATCAGATCGTCGCTACCTTCGGCTTTACGACGGTGCTCTTCTTCCACAATCGCTTTAACGACTTCATACATATCCACATCGCCGTGCAAATGGGCGGCCTCGTGGAAGGTCTTTGGATTCTCTTCGCGCAGCGTAGAGCGCAGATGCGTAAAGTAGATGCGCGGACCAAATTGCTTGATTATATCAACCAGATCGTTGTCGGCGCGCACGCCGTAAGATCCGGTACACATGGTGAAGCCGTTCGCCATGCTATTAACGGTTTCAACCATCCATTGCATGTCTTCAATGGTAGAGACAATGCGCGGCAGGCCGAGAATAGGGCGCGGCGGATCGTCAGGGTGAACGGCCATACGCACGCCAACCTCGTCGGCAACCGGAATAATGGCTTTCAGGAAATAGGCAAAATGTTCACGCAGTTTTGCTTTATCGATATCTTTATACGTCGCCAGGTGTTGACGGAACTGATCCAGCGTATAGCCTTCTTCCGCGCCAGGTAAACCGGCAATAATGTTGCGGGTCAGACGTGCTTTGTCTTCCTCGCTCATGGTGGCGAAACGCCGCTCTGCCTGAGCAATCTCTTCTGCCGTATAGTCGGCTTCTGCTCCCGGACGCTTCAGGATGTGCAGTTCGAACGCGGCGAATTCAATCTGGTCAAAACGCAGCGCTTTTGAACCATCCGGCAATACGTATTCCAGATCCGTACGTGTCCAGTCCAGCACCGGCATAAAGTTATAGCAAACCGTATAGATACCGCATTGCGCCAGGTTACGCAGCGTTTGCTGGTAGTTTTTGATCCATAAATCGTACTGACCGGTGTGGGTTTTGATGTCTTCGTGGATAGGTACGCTCTCTACCACAGACCACTCCAGACCCGCCTCTTCAACGATTGCTTTACGTTTCTGGATCTCGTCTACCGACCAAATTTCTCCATTCGGAATATGGTGTAACGCCGTTACCACGCCGGTTGCGCCAGCCTGGCGTACATCTGACAGCGTTACCGGGTCGTTAGGTCCGTACCAGCGCCAGGTTTGTTTCATATCTCGTTTCCTCTTCTTGCGATAACGTCTTCGTGGTTGACCCATTGCCAGCCAACATCGAAACGTGCTTTGTAAACCCGTTCTGCCCCCTAAATTCAACCAAAATTTTTCTCATGTCAACCTTATTATCTAAATTGGCTAGCCAAATCACAAATATCATCATTCACGGTCTGCCAATTTTATTTATTTGATCTGCGTCAATTTTTGCTGGGTGAAAAGCATTCACCATTCAACTTGAAATGAGTTGATGTATTTATTTCAAGAATATTAAGGGCGGGAGTTGCCGCCAGATTTTGACCGGTCCGGATGAGAAAATATTGATTGGTCAACCAATTTTTGTAATTTCAGTTTTCCCGCTACAGGTCAGACGGCGCGGAGCTAATGTTTTTTAACGAGGCTTTATCATGAAGATGACAAAATTAAGATGGTGGATTATCGGCCTGGTCTGCGTGGGGACCATCGTAAACTACCTGTCCCGTAGCTCGCTTAGCGTTGCGGCGCCAGCGATGATGAAAGAACTCCATTTTGATGAGCAACAATATTCCTGGGTGGTGAGCGCCTTCCAGCTTTGTTACACCATTGCGCAGCCGATCACCGGCTATTTGATGGATGTCATCGGACTGAAAATCGGCTTCTTTATCTTTGCCTTGTTGTGGTCGCTGATCAACATGGCGCACGCGCTGGCCGGCGGCTGGATAAGCCTGGCATTTCTGCGTGGTCTGATGGGGCTAACCGAAGCGTCAGCGATTCCGGCCGGGATTAAAGCCAGCGCCGAATGGTTCCCGACGAAAGAACGTGGTATTGCGGGGGGCCTGTTTAATATCGGTACTTCAATTGGCGCGATGCTGGCGCCGCCGCTGGTGGTCTGGGCGATGCTGACCTTTGCTGATAGCGGCATCGGTACTGAAATGGCGTTTGTGATTACCGGTGGGATCGGCGTGCTGTTCGCCATCACCTGGTTCCTGATTTATAACTCGCCAAATAAACACCCGTGGATCACCCACAAAGAGCTGCGTTATATCGAAGACGGCCAGGAAAGCTATCTCCAGGACGATAATAAAAAACCGGCCGTTAAAGAGATCGTTAAAAAGCGTAACTTCTGGGCGTTGGCGATTACCCGTTTTCTTGCTGACCCGGCATGGGGAACGCTGAGTTTCTGGATGCCGCTGTATCTGATTAACGTGATGCATCTGCCGTTAAAAGAGATCGCCATGTTTGCCTGGCTGCCGTTCCTGGCGGCGGACTTCGGCTGCGTTGCAGGCGGTTTCCTGGCGAAGTTCTTCATGGAAAAGATGCACATGACCACGATCAATGCGCGTCGTTGTAGCTTTACCATCGGCGCTGTTTTGATGATTTCGATCGGTTTTGTCAGCATTACGACTAACCCGTATGTCGCCATTGCATTGATGAGTATTGGCGGTTTTGCGCACCAGACGCTGTCTACCGTTGTGATTACCATGAGCGCTGACCTGTTCAAGAAAAATGAGGTCGCGACGGTTGCCGGTCTGGCAGGATCTGCGGCATGGATGGGACAGTTAAGCTTCAACCTGTTTATGGGGGCATTGGTCGCTATTATCGGTTACGGCCCGTTCTTCATTGCACTCAGTCTGTTCGATATTATCGGCGCCATCATCCTGTGGGTACTGATTAAAGATCCGGAAAAGCACCACCCGCCAATGACGGAACAGCCGCTGGCGTCTCACCGCTAAAGCTGTCTCGGTTTCACAGGCCTGATAAGCGAAGCGCTACCGGGTTCTAACGGCCACCTTCGGGTGGCCGTCTTCATTACCCTTATCGGTAAAAATACGCGTTGGTTTTATACCAGCGCGTTATCATTTAGTTTGCCTGATTATTTTCAGATGCTGAAAATAATATTGTGGTAAGGGTTATTGTTTTTCGCCTGGATTTTTATCGACTCTCTGTCTCGCTGCGATCATCGATAAAGTCCCCTTTATGTAAATAAAGGTTCAATGCTTCTACTCTTTTCTCCATATATTTTGCGCAGCTTCACAAAAAATAACCTGATGTCGTAATGTCCACTCCCTAATATTCTCCATGCGCTATACGTTAATTTAAGTTTAAATTTCATGCTGGGGATATCACGATGTCACGTAATTTTACTGTTTCAGCCTGTCAGTATATTGTTACTGAAATAAACACTTTTGAAGATTTCATAACAAAGGTATTGTTACTGAAATAAACACTTTTGAAGATTTCATAACAAAGGTAAGGATACTTCTTAATAAAAGTCAGGGGGCTGATGCCGTTATCTTCCCGGAGCTATTTACCATTGAGCTATTTACACTATTGAAAAAATGGCAAGAAAGACCCATTTCACACCTAACTTTAATTGATCAGTTTACGGATGCCTATAAGCAGCTTTTTCAACAGGAAGCGAAAGAAAGAGGACAGTTCATTATTGCTGGCTCTCATCTGGAGCAGACTGGAGCAGATCGCTATGAGAATGTTGCGCATATATGGGGACCCGATGGCGAACATTATGCTCACAGTAAGACGCATATCTTCCCGGCTGAACGGGGTTGGTATACTCAGGAAGGCGATAAAATGGCTGTTTTTCAACTGCCATTTGCAAAGGTGGGTTTTAATATTTGTTATGAAGCAGAAATACCGGAGTGTGCTGCGACGCTGGCGGAACAGGGTGCTGAGTTAATTTTAACGCCTTCCGCTACGTTTACTGAACAGGGATTTTGGCGAGTCAGGCATTGTTGCCACGCACGTTGTATTGAAAATCAAATTTATCTTGTTCACTGTTGCCTGGGAGGAAACCCGGGCGGGCCACTGCCAGGCTGCTGGGCCCGAAGTTCAATTTTAAGCCCCTGTGATGTCGTGTGGAAAAATCCACAAGGTATTATCGCAGAGGCGCACGTCAATCAAGAGGATGTCATTTCAGGAGAAATTAACCTCGATGTTCTATATGAAAATAGACTTGGGGGGGCAGCAACAACGTTCAAGGACAGACGCAGAAAAGCAGGCATATATAATATCTGGCCATCACACATTAAATAACAGAATGTGTCCCTTCTATGTATTAGCTGGAGGTCGTTATGGGATATTTAAAATTACCTGAGGGTAAAAGGATTGCGGTCAATCTTGGTGTCGATGTAGATGCTCAGTCTTTATGGCTGGGCGGATTTAATCGACCGTCGCCATCCTTTATGTCACGAGGAGAGTTTGGCGCACAAGTTGGCGTTCCAAGGCTTCTGAAATTGTTCAAAGAAAATAATATCAAAACCACCTTTTTTATTCCCGGACACACTGTAGACACCTTCCCGGAAATCAGTAAAGCGATTTTTGATGCCGGGCATGAAATCGCTCACCATGGCTACTATCATGAAAACCCGACGCTGGTGAATCGTGATACAGAACGCCGACTTATGGATCTGGCGTTCGCCTGTTATAAAAGACATTTTGGCATACGCCCTGTGGGATACCGTTCTCCCTATTGGGATTATAGCGAGAATACGCTGGATCTTCTGGAGGAAGCCGGTTTTCTCTATGACAGTAGCCTGATGGCGAGAGATCTTGTGCCTTACCATCCTCAACGTTGGCAGGTGAATTGGGAAACGGGAAATATCGCAGGCCCGGCCAGCGCGATTCTGGAAATTCCTGTTAGCTGGTATCTGGATGATTTTCCCGCACTGGCGTATACCGGTAACCAGGAGGGGATGAGCGATACTGACGGTGTTCTGCGACGCTGGAAGGATATTTTTACCTATGCTTATAACCATCAGGAAAACGGTTTATATGCGATGGCTCTTCATCCGCAGATAATCGGTCATGGGCATCATATGATGATGTTGTCACGTTTGATTGAACATATTAAAGGGCATGATGGCGTATGGTTTGCAACCTGTGAAGAGATAGCCAGTGTCTGGGTGGATGACGAAGAGGATCGACAAAAAATGCTCCGTCCTGATGTTCGTGGCGTAGCGCCGGTTCCGGATGATTATGGCTGGCCAGGCAAATGATATCACCTCATGACAATGTTAATATCAGTCGGGTAACGGATTACCCGGGCAGAAGTTACCTGTTTGCCCGCTTGTTAATGCATATTGTCCATCAGAAAGGGAGACTATCCCGGGACGTATAAAATCTTTTTTATTTCGGTCAAAACGTTAATCAACGAGAATAGTTTGTTTTTTGATTTAAATCATTTTTTGTGTTCACAGGAAAATAAGCAAATAAAATTTATAATGTGAGTATTAAGAAAAATAAAATTTTCCATAGTGATTATTTTTATTTAATGCTTTGATTTTTAATGCTTTTGTATGTGTTAATTGATGTAAATCAATTTGGATTTTTTTTATTAAATAAGTAAAAATTAAGTTGATATTTGCTTCTTGATGTGTTTTTTATATATAGCTGATTATTATTCTGAAATGTCAATTTTTGAATAACGACGCTGTGATACCGGCACCAGGGATACTTTGCGATAAAAGGGATTGAATATGGCAGAGAGCGTTCAGTATAACCTCAATTGTATTTGGCCACAGCGGGCCAAAACCCTCTATTGCATTGCAACCAGCGGAATAACGTTCATCAGACGTGGGTAAACGTTGGCAAAATCCCTGCAAACCTGGCGCTTTTCACGCTGTGTTTTTTGGTCGTTGCGCTTTTAATAAGAGTCACAAGCGTTGGCCGCCGGTATTCGTCTGGCTGCTGAACTGCCACCTGATCAACAAGGAGATAAATCATGGATGCGATTTTTTTAAAGCTCGACAATATCAAAGGCGAAAGCCAGGTTGAAGGCTTTGAAGATCAGATAGAGATCATGTCTTATAGCCACAATGTGGCAATGCAGGTAAATAACGATGTTAGCCTCACTGAGCGGACTTCCGGGCGTGCGCATGTTGGTGAAATGTCGCTCACCAAATTTGTCGACCTCGCCACGCCTGTGCTCAATGAGTACTGCTGTAGCGGGAGGCTAATTAGAACCGCGGTGCTGACGTTGTGCCGCAATGACGACGGCAAAATGCGGTCGCTTATCGTTTATACCCTGACAAACGTGCTGATATCACAACTCAGTGTTAGCGGCGGCGCCGGCGGTAAGCCGGTGGAAACGATGTCGCTGAACTTCACGAAAATCAAATGGCAAATCACTGCCGAGAAATCAGACGGCGCTCAACAGGAGTCCAGAGCGTCAGTATGGGATCTGGCGATGGACCAGATAGGGAAATGATGATGACGCCAACCATTCCGGTCGCGCTATTCGACAGGCTCTTGGTTGAGGGGATAAGCCCACATGAATTGGTACGCCGCAAATTAATATGTTTATTCAACTCTTGCGCCGTGCCAGGTGGCGAGACATTACCGCCGCTGCTCACTCGGGGTATGCCGGAATGGCACGAGGTGAATGTGGGTGACAAACGGGTTCTCAACTGGTTTTGCCGTGAGCTTCGCGCTGCTATTTTACGTTATGAACCGAGCATCAACATGCTGAAAGTCAGTGTAAAAGATGCCTATCATCAGACGCTGGCGTTGTCTTTGGAAGCGATGTTACAGGATGAGTCTGAACCGTTAAGACTGGAGATAGCCTACTCTAACGGTAGATGGCGCTAGTAATGCAGGAAGGAACGCCGGGCCGGGCGTTTAACATTATCCCAAAAGCAAAAAAACGCAGCGAGCGAACCTGATAATCAGGCAGACAGTCCTCCTTTCGGTATGGTTGATCTGCCTGCATCATTTTCAGGATGGTTAATAACGGACCATGACCGATTTAAGTTCGGTATAGTCATCAATAAACGCGCTGCCAAATTCACGACCAATGCCCGATCCTTTCATCCCTCCAAAGGGTACCGCGGGATCGAGGAAGGTATGCATATTGACCCACACCATGCCAGCATCAATATCTTCAGCGTAGCGTAATGCCTTAGATATATTTTCCGACCACACACTTGCAGCAAGGCCGAATGGCGAATCGTTGATATGCGAAAGCGCCTCTTTTTCATTCTGATAACCGATAAAGCTACAGACAGGGCCAAAGGTCTCCTCGTGCATCAGCGTACTGTTTTTACTACGCACTTTTACCGCTGTCGGCTGTAAAAAGTACCCTTCGCCGGGTAAAGTTTCACCGCCGTAAACAATGGTATCCCCTTCTTCCCGTGCACGTTGAATCAGACGCAGCACTTTTTCAAGCTGAACCTGATTCGCCAGCGGGCCCATCACCGTTTTTTCATCTAAAGGCGAGCCGGGCACGATCTCCGATAACCGTTGTCTGAGGAGCGTCATGACCGTATCCAGTTTTTCCTGGGGCAGATAAAAACGCTCTGCGGCAGCACAAATCTGTCCTTGATTCAGATAACCGGCTTCAAGAATACCGTTGACCATGGCTTGTGCCGTGAGATCATTGAGAAACAGCGCCGCATTTTTCCCTCCCAGTTCGAGGGTAACGCGTTTTCCTGACGACGTTGCCGAACGCCGGACTTTCTCACCTGTCGCGACTGACCCGGTGAAACTCACTTTGGCGCAATCTGGATGCGCGATCAGCTGTTGCGCTATCTCACCGCCAGCACCGTTTACCACGTTAATTACGCCATCAGGGAAACCAGCCTCTTTAGCCAGTTCAGCGACTCGCAGCAGTGTCAGCGGGGTATATTCACTTGGTTTAATGACGATGGTGCAGCCACATACCAGCGCTGCGGCCAGCTTCCAGATAGCAATCATAATTGAGAAATTCCACGGCACAATACCGACGACCACGCCAATGGGTTGGCGTTGGGTAAACGCTGTGTATCTCTCTTCTCCCATTGATGGCAGGGAGACATTCAGCGTTTCACCGGTTATTTTTCCTGCCCAACCGGCAAAGTAACGCAGGAAGGCCACTGACTGATCGAGTTCAAGACCGCGCGACAGCATAATCGTTTTACCTGAACAGACGCTTTCCAGTTGAGCTAACTCTTCACGATGAGCGGCAAGAGTATCAGCCAGTTTCAGCAGTAATGCGCCGCGTTGTAACGTTGGCATTTTACGCCAGACATCAAACGCCCGTCTGGCGCTCTGCATGGCCTCTTTTGCCTGCGCAGGGGTTGTCGACACAACGTCGGCGATGATTTTGCCGGTGGCTGGGTTAGTGACCGAGAAGTTCGTGCCGTTTCCGGCCTGACGTTCACCTGCAATAAATTGTCCGTGTCGTTGGCGTAAAAAAGTCGTTACTTCGGCAAGTAATGTCACGTCGCTCATCAGAAGTGCCTGTAGGTCAGGAATGTACGTTTTTCCATCTCAACATACTTGCCTGGAACTGAATATCGTTCCAAAGAACGTCATTCTTCCGGACGATATTTTGTAAAACGTTACCGTGCTGTGATAGCGGTCTTGGTCAAGCGTGATGACAAGGTAACGCGATGAATACAAAAATCGATGCGTTGAATTACTACGGCGCGACGAAAAAATACCCGTTGCATTTTCCTGCTCTGCAAGACGATATTGATGCCGATGTGGTGATCATTGGCGGTGGCTTTTCAGGCATCAATACCGCGCTGGAACTGGCGGAGCAGGGGATCACTAATGTTGTCGTTCTGGAAGCCCGCCATCTTGGGTATGGCGGCACCGGGCGAAACGGCGGTCAGGTGATGGCCGGTATAGGTCACGACATCGAAGCCGTTAAAAAATATGTAGGCGCAGCGGGAATGGAGACGCTGTTTAAAATCTCGAACCTCGGCGCGGGTATTATTCGGGAGCGAATTCGTAAATACCATATTGATGCTGATTTTGTCCCCGGATATGGTTATCTGGCCTACAACCAGCGGCAGTTAAAAACGCTGCAACAATGGGAAAAAGAATTCAAAGCCGCTACGCCGGAAGACGATATTGAACTCTATACCGGTAAAGACGTGCAGCAGGTTATCGGTTCCGACGTCTACTGCGGTGTTCTCAAGCATATGGGGGGAGGGCATGTCCACTCGCTGAATTTATTGCTGGGCTCCGCTCAGGCTGCGAATTCGCTGGGGGGGAAGATATTCGAATATTCACCTGTGGTTGAGGTCAGTTACGGTAAAACTGTGCGGGTACGTACTGCGATGGGCAGCGTAAAAGCAGCCAAATTGCTGTGGGCCTGTGATAGTTTTCTCAATAATCTGGAACCAGAAATTTATAAGAAAACGCTGGTTACTTATTCTTATCAGGTCTCTACAGAACCTCTCTCCAGCGAGCTTGTTGAGCGGATCAGTCCCTTGCGCGGGGCTTTTAGCGATATCCGCCCGGTGATAAATTACTACCGTCTCACAAAAGAAAACCGTCTGCTGTTTGGCAGCGCCACAAGGTTTCTTGAATATACCCCGCACGATTTTGCTGCCTGGAACCGCACTCTGTTGACGGAGGTCTTTCCTTATTTGAAAGACGTTAAAATCGATTTTGCCTGGGGCGGACCGATGGCCTGTAGCGCGAATCTGTTTCCGCAGATTGGCACGCTTCGTGAGCACAATAATGTTTTTTATGTTCAGGGTTATTCCGGATTTGGCGTCACGCCTTCCCATATTGTATGCAAAATCCTGGCCGAAGGAATAAATGGCGGTTCCGAGCGGTATCGTCTGATGAGTAGCATTCCCCACGCGACAATTTATGGTCGCGACAGTCTACGTCTATTGCTGGTCAGTGCGGGAAAACTGATACATCAAACAGCCGGTTTCTGGAAAGGCCGGAATTAACCAGGAGAACATTAATGCACGCTTTTAAACTCAATCAACCTGTTCCTGAATTACAGCCAGTCGGGAGTGTCAGCCTGTTAGGGGCGTTGCCAACAGAAGGCGTCCCCAGGTCGCCGTTGCGATGATTTACGGTAAACCTGAGGACGTATTTACCTGTGGACTGTTTTCATCGACCCGCGGCGGTTTCACTATGATTTATCCCTTTACCGAGCACGCAACCGTGCTGGAAGGGGAAGTGGAACTCACTGTTGTGGGTCAGGAACCGATACGTTTTTCACCGGGCGATAGTTGGTTTGTTGAACAGGGAACCGAAGTGGCATGGAAAGTTTTAACGCCCCGTTTTGTAAAACATTATCTGGCAAACGTTGAAAGCCATAAACAGGGTTGAACCCTTTAATTGTTCGTCAGTAGCGTTGGCATCACTGGGGAGAATAACGCGCTCCCCACTTGCTATTAGCGCATGCGGGGACGGCGTCACAACGTTATTTACCGTTATCCCTCTTCAGGACGATACCTGTTAGATGCGCTGCCTGCCATAAATAAGCGTTATTCCGGAGCGGTAATTTATTGTTGTAATAATAGTGAAGAGGTTGACCATGTTTAAAAACAGACTTGCCAGCCATCTTGAACGTGGCGTTATTGGTTTCCCCACGACGCTTGCCAGCTCCGTCGGGCTGATTATGGCAAGCCCGGTGATCCTGACCGTGACCAGTGGTTTTGGCTCAGGGGGAGATACCTTTGCCCTTGCGGTATTACTGGCATTTATTATGATGCAAGCGCAGATTACCACCTTTGCCGAAGCGGCAACGCTCATTCCCACGACTGGCTCCGTCTACGACTATATCTCCTGCGGGATGGGGCGTTTTTTCGCTATCACCGGTGCGCTTTGCGCTTACCTGATCGTACACATTTTTGCCGGCACGGCAGAAACGATTCTCGCTGGCGTCATGGCGCTGGTGAACTTTGAGTCCGTTAGCGAACACGTGGCCATGCAGCACAATACCTGGATGGTTGGCGTCGGCATGGTAGTGGTTTTCGGGATACTGAATGCCATTGGTGTTGAAGTATTTGGCAAGGTGGAAGTGTTTCTTACATTCGGTATGTGGACTACCCTGACCATCTTCGGTTTATGCGGGATCCTGTTATCCCCGGTCACTCATCATTCCGGGTGGTTTGGCGCACCGCTTGATGTCAGTAATCTTTCTGGTCTGTTTGGTTATATAGGCATGGCGATGTTTATGTTCGTCGGTTGTGAACTGGTCACGCCAATGGCGCCGGAAATTAAAAAAGCGCATCGTACGATTCCCAGAGCGATGGCGCTTGGCCTTTTAGCGGTGGCAGGTTGTATGTTCCTCTATGGCGCTGCGATTAACCGGCAGGTAAATAATGTGGTGGTCGATGCGGCAAACCATATCTTTTTACTGGATACGCCGATGGCTATTCCCGCCTTTGCCAATCGTGTCATGGGACATGTCGGGCAATACTGGCTGGGCGTGGGGTTGTTGTTAGCGGGATGTGCGACGATTAATACGCTAATGGCGGCAGTACCGCGTATTATATACGGCATGGCGCTGGACGGCGCTTTGCCGCGGTTTCTGACCTGGTTGCACCCCCGCTTTAAAACACCGGTCATCGCCATCGCATTCGGTGTTGCGATTCCCTGTTTACATGCCTGGTATCTGAACGGTGATATCGACCACATTGTTCCGCTGATCCTCGCTGCGGTCTGCGCCTGGGGAGTAGCTTATCTGCTGGTAACGTTATCGGTCGTTATCTTACGTATTCGGCGCCCCGATTTACCACGCGCTTACCGGGCCCCCTGGTTTCCCTTACCTCAGATTATTTCGAGCGTGGGTATTATTATCGCCATTATTAATATCGCGCCTCCAGGAATGAACAGTCGGGATGTACTTATACCATTCGGTATTATGCTTGGATTGACTGCCGCCTATGCCTTATTCTGGACATTATGTGTGCAACGGGTTAATCCTTTCCTCCCGCTTCCGGTAGAAGAGGTCGTGGAACGGGCGATGGGCAATTATGAAAAGCGAAACAATGAAGAGATGACGCCAGATGTCCTCCGTCCCCTGGTTTAAGAACGCATTAATGAATATGGTGTTACGTGATTTGAGCGGCTGGCGTTGTGAAAAATTGACCGAACATAGCGCCGTGCTGCATCTGAATGCATTTACCCAGGTTATCTGCCATGTTCAGCAAAAACGGTTATTCATGGCCAGTATTCACAGTTGTGAATTCAGGGTGAAAGGCACAATCAATTATCCTTTGCAGGGCAAAATTCGCGCTCATCAGCCCGGATGGCTGAAACGTTATCCCGTCATTTTTACTGGCAGTAAAAGTACCGCCGGGCTGATTAGCTATCTTAATCGTTTCCCCAATTTACAACAGGCTCTGAGTGAACTGGATTATCGTCGGTTTACTCTGGTTTTACATCATAAGGAATGGTATTGCAGCATTGAGCTATGGGCTGCTAGCGAAGTGGTTTGTAAAATGCCGCCGCTGCGCCGTTATCTGCGGCTTGAGCGGCACCAGCGTGTTCTTCTGCTTAGTGTGATAAATATGATCAATCAGGCCATGAATCAATGGCTGCAACAGGATGCCGACGCCAGATAATATGACATTTTATTGCGGCATCAGCTCAGAGGGTGGTATTAATTCAGGCATATATGACATATGGGGAAAAGACCCGCAATTGACGCGGGTTAAAAAGAACGCTTTCACATATTCAGTGAATGTTGTACCGAGGACATTCTGGTTCGGGAAACCAGTTCCGTGCGATTTATCACTTCTGTTTTAGCAAAAATATTACGTAAATGCGTTTTCACTGTTGAGAGAGAAATATTCAACTGACGGGCAATCAATTTGTTGCTGGCCCCTTCGCAGACCATTCCCACAATTTCACGCTCTTTGGCGGTCAATATTGACGCCAGATCGTTGTCTTCCTGAAGAGAATCATGAATTGCCAGTCCCAATAATGGTTGTACTGCCTGGGCTCGCAAACGCTCTTCGCTGGAAAAAGGTATATCGCGCATTAATGAAATGCCCGCGATAATACGATGGCCCCGACGAATAAAGATCTCAATCATGTCGCACACATGATTAGGTAGCATAAATTCATGATAATAATGGCGATGACGAGCACAGATGCCGGGCGTCATCGTCGCTACTGTAATAACCTGTTGGCCGAATCGGGAAGGCAATAGCGGGTCTAATGGTTGAAAATGCTCCAGATATTGTTGGTGTGTGCTATTAGAAATATTATGTAAAACATAGGCTTCCGGCTTTAAATAAGCATTAACACGATAAAAAACCGCCGACGACAGAGGAATGAGTTGCGCAATGCTCTGTAAGCAATGGAGAGTGATCCCGTCATTATGGCCAGTAGTTGATAAGGCTGACATGTTATCTCCTTCCATCCGGATGAGCGCGTCGGGGCGCAGTAAAATAGTGGTATGTTGAAACATACAATTTACATTCGGTTAACACAATCATTCACATGTTAATAATGTGACGTATGTTGCGGTATTTTTTATAACATCTTGAAAATAAATGATTTTAATTTAAATCCTGTCTGGTTTTATAAAAAATAATTTAAAATTATTAATATGATTTTTTTCTGTCGCGGTTGACTCATCTCCTGAAAATGCCGTGAGTTCTCGTCCTTCAGGACGATATTCTTTTGAGACGACTGTTCTATGATTTTCTGTAATAGCGCAGGTTAACAGAGACTTAATTTCTGGCTCAGACAGGATTTGCTAAATAACGTTTCAATAGCGTCATGCGCTATGCAGAAAACCGGCGTTTTTACCCACAAAAAGCGGTGGCTGCCAGTATATTTTAATGAACAGTAGTGAACATGAAGGGCGGGGTAACCTGTTGATTTTATAAATAAAAACGGACGCCATAGGGCGTCCGCATCTGAATGGTTGGAGCCCGGACTCGGAGAAGTCCTTTGGGCTAATGGACTGTTAAAGCTATTTTTTACCGTTTATCAAGACCACCACAAAACTAACCCTTACAGAATTATCTACGTGATTTGCCTGGTGTGGGTTCGATTCCTGCTACTGTCTGATAATTGTTGGGTTAGTTTCTTCTTGATAGGGTATCAGCAGGGCAGGCTTTCGAAATTTGACATCCAGCAAGAATCGGTGTGAGACACTCACGGTTTTTCCTGCCGTCTATTCATCATTGAAAAATGATAGTATTTTTATGAGAATAAGAGCCAAAAATATAGAGATGCCTATATAAACCCCTCGTTCTGTCCAGGTATCCAGACGAAATAACCAATAGACACATAAAAAAGCAAGTAGCCCGCCAATAATTGACGCGAGAGCGCCAATGATTTTTTTGAGCATATATTTAAACGTGCCTTCATTATATTTCATGGTTTTTCTTTATGTGTCGCCATCACCATTATTATGACAGTTAATTTTATGCTGAAGAATAACCCTGCCATTATCTGTTTTCTGGCATATCTTATTAGGCGTAAACGTCAACAGGCGTAGCGCATGATAGTAAATTTCTTGTTTTGAAAGCTAATTTCTATCAACGATTAAATAATCCACTATACGTATACTATAACGATGCTGACCTGATAAAAATGATACATATTATCAAGTGGAACAGAAAAATGATAATTGCTCTCACCTGGAGTTTTAAGCCACTCGTCTGTGTCAAAGACAGAACTAAAGCGGCATGAACCACTTAAATAACGCAGAGTAACCTCGTCATTAATGATACGCTCATCTCAGTATCCAACATCCAGACTCCTGGAAATTTACTGCATTCCTGTAACTCAAATTATTTAGAGTATATTAATATCGGATATTCTTTTTTAATTAACGCCAATCTCCATACTTTCCAGTGACTTTAATATGTATGGCGTAAAATCAATCAACTGATTATCTATTTTTCTGATTAAACTGCCTGCGCCGCATAAAGCATGTGAGCCATCAATCATACAAAAATAAAATTTCTTTTTTATGTTATCATCTTCGTATATTGTTTTATCCATCTCCGAAATATTCTCATCAATGATTAAGAAACCCTGTGCATTCACTGAACTTATATTATATAAAAATGATGGTTTAAATTCATTATTTGTTTTTGTTGCATCATCATCTATCACCCATATGTTTTTATTTTTATCAAAAACGATGTGCTGTATATGTGAGCCATACTCACCAACATCATACACCTCTCTGCTATATGAACAACTCCATAATGTAATTGGATAAAACTCAGGATCATAAACATGGTTTTTATCATTGAGATCTTTAATATTTTCATTTAAGAAAAAGTAATCATTAAATTTTACGTTCTTACACTCAGGGGTTTCCACGCGATAGTCAATCCTTGCATCAATGCGAAGCATTCTTACAGAATATTTCGACTCACTTAATTTATCTGGTAATGATATAGATGGAATAATATTTGCTTTCAAAGGTAAGATAAGAAACAAACTAATGATAGTGATTTTTTTCATGGCTTTTATCCTGGTTGAGCTTGGTGGAGTTATTTGATTCGATAAGCTTATCATCATCTTTTTTCGGTTGATAAAAATAACCAGAACCAGAAAATAAAAACATCCGATAATAATTACCACCAGATTCAGCAGGCATATATATATCTTTTTTGATACATTTTGATTCTGATTTTATATCAGGAAAACAATAAAATTCATCCTCGGCATCATAGGGCGATAATTTTTGATAACCGTCACCAAAATCCCATATATATACCGAAAAATTATTTTTAGGGAGATTATATTTTTCCAGAATTTTTCTTTCATTTTCTCTCCACCAATTCAGCTTTCCCCTGTCCGTAATGGGGAAATGCCTGGCAAGAATGTTAATGTCTTTACCTGAATAATAATGGACATCCACGATTTCTACTGGTCTGCCTGACCATAAGTATATAACAACAGAACAAAATAATATGGCGATTGTCACAATATAAATGAATTTTTTCGTTATTACCCATGACACAATCACATTCCTTATGCAAAATATCGGACTATGCTATGTTAACAATACAAACAAATACCTTGCCGACAATACATACCAAATCAGGAGTAATATCCTCTGACACCTGAGATTTTTACGGTGGTATTTATTTCTGTAATATACACTTCATCCTTTAAGCTGCCTCTTTGTTGGCTGCGCTCAGAAACCCCGGTCACAGAGTTATCTATGCTCCCGGGGATTTCTTCCCTTGCCGCCGCAATGCATCTAGAATGATTTTGTGTATAAATGGCTTAAACTCATACCCCTCTTTCTCATAATGTTGAAGTACAAACCAAATTTTAAAGACATCCCAATGGCTATAAAGCCAATGTGTTATATCATTACTGTCAAGACTAAAATGATCCTGCATCCTGTAATGCCCGTTTGCTGCGTAGGCATTTTTGATACATTCAATGATGTTATGGTAACGTGTGTGCCATACATATCATGAACAGATAATCTCAGCCCGTAGCTATAGGCCCTCCACGATTTTATTTCCCTCTGTCGGCAATTGTTCCGCATCTTTTGTTGTTGCCTTTTGCTTCCCAGAAGATGTAGATCCGTTACCCGTGTCGACGGTAGGTACATTTGACGGTACAGGGTAATTTGATTTATTCAACAACCCTTCTTATGGTGAAAAATAACTATCTATAGGCATCAAAGCGTTACAGATCTTTCCATCAAATAATTCAAAATCATGGACGTTTACTAAAAATTTATCTTTATATGAGTAATTAGCACCAACTACTGGAATAGTAAAAATCTCGATCTCTTCATTTTTTTTATTTATTATTAACATGCCATCAAAACCATGAAGTATTTGATCGTCACTAAAATTACTCAATGATACTCTAATATTTATTATGGATTTATTATTCCCAGCCAAAAAGGAATTAATTAAAGAATCGGTTATTCCATGAGGATAAGTATCAACATATACTATTCGTATAGAGTTCCCCGCTCTTTCATTCCAACAGGATTTATTGACCGCATATATCCTTTCATCAGCTCTATATTCTTTAAAATATTCCTTCCCTTCAGGGTTACCCCATACGAATAAATAATATCCTCGCTCACCAGCGCTGACAGAAAATGTCACAATCCAGATAAAGAGGAATATATATTTAGCCATATCATCTATCTCTTACATTAGATTTTTTTGAACGGATGTAAATTCGCCACCGCAAAGATGTCCGACTCCTGGCCGTCAGGTTCCAGCGTGGAACTTTAGCGGGCGAGAGTTCGTCAGGCTCATACTTTATCGTGTTTCCAGAACATGAAACAATGTACAAAAATAGACTCTTAGTGAGTAGGCCGTAGGATCTTTCCCTACAGCCTCTCACAAACCGTACGTAAAGCTATCACTTCATACGATTCGCGTCAGATAAATATATCCTCTGGCACTACGGTTCAGTGTAAAAACACTCAGAATTATGCCTTTGATAGTTACTCCCTTAACTGACATATTTTTGCCTTTTAACGGTCACTGCATTATCATCCCGGTTCCGGTTGACAAACTCCTCACCACTGATCGCTACTTATTTTCCTTAAAACAGGGGAGTCTCTGAGACTTCCGCCAGCGTTTTAGCTCTTCAATAACTCCTTCAGGACTATCTTCTCGTTCCTCTGATGGATAAAATATCAAATCCCCGCCATCAGGGTGTTGAGTAATTTTATTAAAATGGCGTAGAAGATTATCAATAAACTTCGATAATTCATCTCCAGTCAACTCTTCAGGAGGCTCAAAAAAATTATTTAAAAACTCGATAAACTCATCTTCTGTATAATCTTCAAGGTTATTTTTTAGTTCCATTTTCACCTCAAACCTTACTTATGCAATCGTATATGATTTTTAGGAGTGTTTATCATAAGGTTATCAACATCAAACACCATTCCTCCATACTGGATCTTTCCAACGTGGGGAATTTCATAAGTCCACCTACCTCCGACTTGTTGCCTTATCAAGGAGTAAGGCGCTCGACCTCTTTTTATCAAAGTTTGATTCGATTTACTAAACTGCGCCAGTAACTCTGGGCATTCCCCTACACCTGATTTTCATTTACTTTTCTTAAAACAAGGCAATCCTTGAGATTCTCTCCATTCTTTAATTATGTTCAGAATACCCTCAGGTGTTCCATCACTTTCCGTTTCAGGATAATAGATAAGATCTGTTCCACCTGGGTATTCAGTGATCTTCTCAAAATACTCAAGTAATGGATCTAATGTTTCATCTGTATCCGACTCGTTTTCAGAAAATATCACTCTCAAGAAATCAATGAACTCACTTTCCGTATAATCACTAATATTTTCTTTTAATTTCATAAATCGCCTGTGTATGTCAATATGGTGTTCACACGGGGATTGTCTACATTGTAAACATCGCCTCTATTTGCAACTTCATCTATATGATGAAGCTCGAACCCCTGTTTTCCGACTCTGTCAACTTTTCTAACCTTTGATGCCTTACCTGATTTCATTCGAGTCATATTAACCATCCCGCCACAGTCCACCGCATCACCCATTCTGGCAACGGACAGGCCGTCAATAAATACCGTGGGGGAATCCGCTATACTCACGGTCTCGTAATAATCGTCGTACTGGGTGCCTTTATCGTTGAGTCGGGCGGCTGTGGGCATTTTTCTCCATAGCTTCATTACTAAATAATAAGTTGTGAGATTATCCTGGAAAATAAGAATAATTATTTATTAGGAGTTAATAAGTGATAGGAACATTGTACTTACTGTAACTCCAATATAACTAATTAATTCTTTTAATAAAAATCTAAACTCTGAATCTTTTTTATGCGAATTCAGGATATTAATTAATTTATTTTCTCTTCTATTTGATGGCATAATTCCATCTGGGAATGTATGTATTGGTTTTCTCAACGCACTGCTGATTTTTTTAAAATTTGTTATTAGATAAAGTTTCTCTTTCTTTTTTCTATGAATTTGGATATAGCATGAGTATTCTGTTTGTGTACTAAATTTTTTAGTGACCATGACACAGATTCATTATCAATGATAATCTTACCATCAGAAAATTCAATTTTTTGAATAAAGAAAACTTTTTTATTTCCCCGCCAAAAATGTATGCAGGTTCCAAACCAAACATTTCATTATCAGCTAATGCGCCTAATTTTTTTAACTGTGCGATCAAAAAGATAATTATTGTTATCATCCACTAAATCAAATCCTTCCTGACTTGAAGATGCAAGAAAAGATGCAATTTCGCTGTCAAGAATATTTTTTGTTTTATTGATAAACCTATTTTCATTAAAAATGATCTTATTAAGTAAAGGTAAGATGGTAATATTTCCTCCTGTGAACCATGGCCTGATTTAATGCTATCATTGGATGCATCATCTGGTGTTTTTAGTCTTTCATTCTTATTCCAGCTTGCACCTGTTGAACTGTTGATACCTCTGGAGGGTGAAGCTGACGACAGTGGTTGCCGCCGGCGTTAATCCGTCCACATCCAGCGTAAAACGCAGGCCATTTTGTGACATAACCTTATTCTGGATTTATTGGCGAAAAAGGAACCACGGTACGCTCGTGGCAGTGGCAATGGGGAGGACAGCCGCTTCAGGCACGCTACCGCCAAAGTTTCCGGCATCCACCATCTCCCATATATGAAACGTAACAGACGTAACTCATTGCTGGCACGGGCTTTTTGTCTCCGTTCCCGGACAAAAACAGCATCCCACCATTAAGGCGGAATGCTGTGGATTTACTCTTATGCTTCCAGCGGCGCACGTCAGTCATCAGCACCTGAAGTGCCTGTTGAAACGTGTTCCCACTCAATTTTGCGGTAAGCCAGAGAAACTCTAACCAGATGTGTGAACTCACGTTTGGTGTTGTCCTGGCAGTGCGGCATACCGGAAAGTGTTGATAGCCGGTATCCGGCCTTGTTGTAGGTGTCGATATAGCCCAGCAATTCAGGCAGGCGTTTCAGGGGAAGGGCGGGGTGATGCTGGGTTATAACAGGAGTTACAACGCCATCCAGATCGAATGCCGGATTATATTTAATCGTTCCCTGCTGTACGGCGTGGCGCATAATTTTGGTCAGATGCTGGCGTATACGTCCGGCAACAACATGCACACCTTTATCATCAATGTCTCTGACCAGTCGTGCGAGATGTAGGGTTTAAGTCGCCGAAATACCCATTGCGCCGATATCAGGGAAAACGTAGTGTTGGAGGCAGACAGGAATTTTATTGGAGTGACTTTCTGACCAGAGTTTCAGGCAGCCGGTATGCCACAATCTAGCGATGTACTGGAACGTTCTAATTCATTGACAACCTTTTTTCGTCCCGGCGCTGCTGAGAAGGGGTAAAGCCGGATTTTAGTACGCGCCGGGTGGCATCGCGTTTTTCGCGGACAAGGGCGAATGAGGTTTCGGGATAAGGACCGAATGATACCCCGGACTCTTTTCCCTCAAAACGATATTTGAAATACCAGATACGAAAATCGTTGGGTTTTACCAGAAGATACAGGCCGAGTGTATCAACGAGTTTATAGGGTTTATCAGAAGGCTTTGCACTACGTGCTTGTTTGTCGGTTAATGCCATTTGAGGGCACTCCTTTATCTAACCGAACTGAGCACCGAGTTGACCACCAAAAGCCCCTGATTTGGGCGGATAAATAGAAATTCGCTGGGAAGAGTTTTTCCACTAACTCATTGAATTAAAAACACATGGGGATTTATAAGGAAGTGTAAAAAAGGAAAGGTGGTGCCCGGACTCGGAATCGAACCAAGGACACGGGGATTTTCAATCCCCTGCTCTACCGACTGAGCTATCCGGGCAACGAGGCGCATTAAACCGTAATCGCCTCGCTTCGTCAACGAAATTTCTTCAAATCAACGTAGACTGCACAATCTATCACCACTTTGTTGTTATTGCACGCAGAGTCAGGCAAAAAACATCGCCCATGCGGCGGAGATCGGCATCGCCAGCAACAGCGCCGGGAGCATATTCACTACCGGAAACATTTTGATTCCACATACACGCAAGCCGGTTGCCACCAGCAGCAGCCCGCCCACGGCGCTAAAGTCGCCCATCATTGCCGGCGTAGTCAGTGGAAGAATGAGGGTGGCGCAGGCGGCAAGCGTTAACTGGATAATCAACATCGGTGCGCAAATCGCCGAAACGGCGATGCCAAGCGAACAGGCGAAAATAATGGCAGTAAAAAAATCCAGAAAAGATTTAGCGATCAAAATGTTTGGATCGCCGGTCATCCCTTCATGCATCGCGCCGAAAATACCGGTGCCGCTGGCGCAAAAAAGTACAATGATAGCGACGTAACTTTGAATAAAAGAGTCGTGTGTCGGCTTCTTACCCGATGCCATAAATAATTGTTGGATTTTCGCGACTGCGCCATTAATGCCTTTTTCCAGCAAACAAAACTCGCCGATAAGCGCGCCGACCAGCGTCGCCAGCACCATCACCGGAAGATTAGCGCACTTCATCACCAGCAGAATGCCAATACCCAGAGAGCACAGACCAAAAATAGACGTCATTGAGACGCGAATCCGTTCTGGCAGACGCTGACTTAACAGCGCGCCAATAACGCCGCCGAATAAAATTGCGCCAGCGTTAATAAAAGGTCCAATTACCACAATGACTCCTGTTATTTGTCTTTCAAATTGCCTTATTATCACGCGATTAAGCTGTTAATAGCTTGATTATCTGTGACGTATAGAGCGCTGATTTTACCTTGCGCCGTCTGGTGAAAGGTGCCATGATTGCGCGAAATTTCTCCTGCCAGCATGGGGCTCGCCGGGATGAACATAGCGCCTTTATATTGTCTTCACTGTCGCCTGACTGCGCGAGGTTTGCCCCTTTCTTTCCTTTTTTTTGTCATCCCCGCTATGCGGTGAGGGCAGCGCACGCTCACTGCAGGACAACAGTAAAATCAGAAACAGTCTGTTTTTACTGATGTCTGGCGGTCGGAGCTGGTATCCAGTTTGACCCGGCATCTCGTTGGGCAAGGCATCGGCCTTGTCCGGGGTTACTCTACTCCCGAAACGGGTATTTGCGCTTATGAAATCAATGAATATTGCCGCCAGCGGTGAACTCATCCCCCGTCTCTCCACCCACCGAAACGTAGTGGCACTGGAAAGTACCGACTTTACCGATGTGGCCGCAGTCGTCATTACCACTGCCGACAGCCGTAGCGGTATTCTGGCGTTGCTTAAACGCACCGGTTTTCACCTGCCGGTATTTATGCTTGCGGATGAACCCGTCAGCGCGCCTGTCGGCGTTACGGCGGTAATCGGCGGGAACGCGCAGGAATGGCTGGAGCTGGAAAACGCTGCCTGTCGCTACGAAGCGGAACTTCTGCCGCCCTTTTATGGCACCCTGACCCAGTATGTCGACATGGGGAATAGTACCTTTGCTTGCCCGGGGCACCAGCATGGCGAGTTTTTTAGAAAACATCCCGCAGGCCGCCATTTTTATGACTTTTTTGGTGAAAACCTGTTTCGTGCGGATATGTGTAACGCCGATGTGAAACTTGGCGATCTGCTAATACATGAAGGTTCTGCCAAACACGCGCAGAAATTTGCGGCAAAAGTGTTTAATGCGGATAAAACCTACTTTGTGCTGAATGGAACTTCGGCGGCGAATAAAGTGGTCACCAACGCCTTGCTGACGCGCGGCGATCTGGTGCTGTTTGATCGAAATAATCACAAATCCAACCACCACGGCGCCCTGATTCAGGCCGGGGCGACGCCGGTCTATCTTGAGGCGGCGCGTAACCCGTTTGGTTTTATCGGTGGTATTGATGCGCACTGTTTTGATGAAACGTACCTGCGCGACCAGATTCGTGACGTGATGCCGGAAAGCGCCGATGCGCCGCGTCCGTTCCGCCTGGCGATCATTCAGCTGGGTACCTATGACGGCACTATTTACAACGCCCGTCAGGTGGTGGATAAAATCGGGCATCTCTGCGATTACATTCTGTTTGACTCCGCGTGGGTAGGCTATGAGCAGTTTATCAATATGATGGCGGATACCTCGCCGTTGCGGCTGGAGCTTAATGAAAACGACCCTGGGATCTTTGTGACCCAATCGGTACATAAGCAACAGGCGGGGTTCTCACAAACCTCGCAGATCCACAAAAAAGATAACCATATTCGCGGCCAGGCGCGTTTTTGCCCGCACAAACGCCTTCATGTTGCATGCTTCAACCAGTCCGTTCTACCCGCTGTTTGCGGCGCTGGATGTCAATGCCAAAATCCACGAAGGGGAGAGCGGTCGCCGCCTGTGGGCGGAGTGCGTTGCGCTGGGCATTGACGCGCGTAAAGCCATTCTCGCCCGTTGCAAACTGCTTCAGCCCTTTATCCCACTGGTGGTTGACGGCAAGCCGTGGCAGGCATATCCGACGGAGACCATTGCCAGCAATCGTCGTTTCTTCAGTTTTGAGCCCGGGGCGAAATGGCATGGCTTTGAGGGTTATGCGGATGACCAGTATTTTGTCGATCCTTGTAAACTGTTACTGACCACGCCAGGTATTGATGCCGATAGTGGGCGGTACACCGAATTCGGCATCCCGGCGACCATTCTCGCCCACTATCTGCGTGAGAACGGTATTGTGCCTGAGAAGTGCGATCTCAACTCGATTCTATTCTTGCTGACACCCGCCGAGAGCGAAGAGAAACTGGCGCGACTGGTCGCGATGCTGGCGCAATTTGAACGGCACATTGAAGACGATACGCCGCTTGCGGATGTATTGCCGACGGTTTTTCAGAAATACCCGGTGCGCTACCGCGATTACACCCTGCGTGAGCTATGTCAGGAGATGCACAACCTGTACGTTAGCTTTGACGTTAAGGATCTGCAAAAAGCGATGTTTCGCAAAGAAAGCCTGCCGCATGTGGCGATGAACCCGCAGGATGCCAACAGCGCCTTTATTCGCGGCGATGTAGAGCTGGTGCGTATCAGCGAGGCGGGCGGGCGTATTGCTGCCGAGGGGGCATTGCCATACCCGCCGGGCGTACTGTGCGTGGTGCCGGGGGAGATTTGGGGTGGCGCGGCGCAGCGTTATTTTTTGGCGCTGGAAGAGGGCATCAATCTGTTGCTCGGTTTTTCGCCGGAATTGCAGGGGGTATATAGCGAGACCGATGCCGATGGAATTAAACGCTTGTATGGATATGTTTTAAAGTAACGTTGCCTGCAGGCCGGATAAGGCATTTACGCCTTATCCGGCCTGCGAAACAGGGCAAGGATTAATGTGCAACGGGTTGCGAACTTGCCGGAACGCGAACGTGTTTGTATTTGAACAAGGCTACGAACGCAAAGGCCAGCACCAGCGAGTAGCCTGCGAAGATGAGCCACACGGTCTGCCAGTCGGTAATGCCGTTTTGAGTGTAATACTCCACCACTTTACCGCTCACAATGCCGCCAAGGATACAGCCGAAGCCATTGGTCATCATCAGGAACATCCCCTGCGCGCTGGCGCGGATTTCCGGGCGTACTTCTTTTTCGACAAACACCGAGCCAGAAATGTTGAAGAAGTCGAAGGCGCAGCCGTACACAATCATCGGCAATACCAGCAGAACGGTACCGAACGGCGTCGGGTCGCCATAAGCGAACAGGCCGAAACGCAGCATCCACGCCACAATACTGATAAGCATAACGTTCTTAATACCATAACGGCTCAGGAAGAACGGAATGGTCAGGATGAATAACGTTTCAGAAATCTGCGAAATCGACATCATCACCGAGGCGTGCTGCACGATAAAGCTACTGGCGAATAGCGGATCTTTATCAAAGCTATGCAGGAAGGTGTTGCCAAACATGTTGGTGATCTGCAGTTCCGCGCCCAGCATCATGGAGAAGATGAAGAAAATCGCCATCCGCTTGTTTTTAAACAGCGCAAAAGCGTCAAGGCCCAGCATTGATGTCCAGCTCTGGTTTTTCTGTTGGTTCGCCACCGGAATGTGCGGCAGGGTAAAGGTAAACAGTACCAGCAGAACGGAAAGCGTCGCGCCGATATAAAGCTGCATATGGCTCAGCTCGAAACCGGAGAAACTCACGCCCCACATCGCCAGAATAAAGCCGATGGTGCCCCAGATACGGATAGGCGGAAAGTCAGTCACAATATCCATGCCGGCAGACTGCAGGCGGTAATACGATATAGTATTGATCAAGCCCAACGTCGGCATATAAGCCAACGAGTTAAGCAGGATCACAAAGAACATCGCCCCAGGCGTAGTGACTTCCGCGGCCATGAATAGCGTGATGGCGCCGACGACATGACACAGGGCATAGACCCATTTCGCGCTCAGCCATTTGTCAGCCACAATGCCTAGCAAGGTCGGCATAAAGACGGCAGCAATCCCCAGTGAACTATAAACTGCGCCAATAGATGCGCCGTCAAATTTTAAGGTGACGAACATATACGAGCCCAGGGTAGTGAGCCAGCTTCCCCACAGACAGAACTGCAGAAAAGAGAGTATTTTAAGCTGCAGCTTAAGATTCATGTTAATTTCCTCACACCTGAGAGCGGATGAATGTTTTAAAAGGCACATTTGCCGTTGTGATTTGGTGTGATTCTATCAATGAGAGGCGGGCTTTTTTTGTTACCTGTGACAAATATTTGCAAACAATTTCTGATTGCAAAGCAAAAGGGTGACGGAGTTAACACTTTTGCCTTTCCCGCCTCTGTCATTTGCTGGCCAGAGGCGGGATGCGATGGTTTATCGGCGGCGATACGATCGCTGGGCGGAATTCACCTTATACAGATAGCGGCGCGACTCCGCAGATGGATGTCGGGTGGTTAATATCTGGTACACATCCCCCGGCGACATGCGGTTAATCATATTCGCGGCCTGAATCTTATCGTTCGAGAATATGCGTAATACGCTGCCTGCGCCGCCATTATAGGCAGTAATGACCGCATAGCGCCGCGACGTCGGATTCTCGATACCGCTCAGATAGACATTATTCAACATCGCCAGATACGCTGTGCCGGTATCGATATTGCTGGCGGGGTCGAACAGGAAGTTACGGCTTGGCGTGCCGGACTTACCCTGAGAACGGAAAACATCTTTCCCGGCGCTGTGTTGCACTACCTGCATCAGGCCCAGCGCATCCGCGTGGCTGACCGCATACGGGTTAAACGAGGACTCCGTTTGCATAATCGCCAGAATCAGCGACTCGTCAACGCCGTATTTACGGGAGGCCTGGCGTACCATGCCAATGTATTTATGCGCGCGTTTATCAAGGTGGTTCGGCACCAGATTAATGGTGACGCTGTAAATAATACGCAGGCCGTTACTGCGGCTTTTGAGCCGCGTTTTCAGCAAGTAATCCGCGAATGTCGTGGCGCGGCCTTCCCAGCGAATAGGCTGGCCGGTATTGTCGAGGACCTGACCATACAGGAAGGGTTCTTTAGAAATTTTTATGTCATCGACATCGGAGTAAAGATCGACGGAGGTTGGGTCGTCACCCATGAGCAACGTTTTAATAATGGCCCGGCGCAGATGTGCGGTAGGTTCCGTCCCGGCGATGGTTTCAACGGTAATGGTCCCATCATCAAAGTTGATGTGGCTACGGGTCTGGAACTGATCGGTATATTTGACGTAGTCTTTCGGCCCGGCGATCAGGACTTCCTTATATCCCCACAGATTTTCAATATTGTTGGCAAATTGCCCCATCAAAATATCAAAGCCGTTGGTATCCTTGACCCAGGCTTCATTATACGTCTCGCCTTTTTTGGTCGAACTGGAGCAGGAGATGAGCAACGGCGCAATAACAGCAAGCGCGAGTAATTTTTTCATCATTCCGGGAGTGCATGTTGTGTTGTCGTTATGCCATGTTGCCGGGCAGCGGCGCTAAGGGCTTATCCGGCATAACTCACAGGCCGAATAAGCGCAGCCTCATTCAGCAACGGGCCTATTTTTTATCTTCCGGCGTATAACCTTCGATATGAACGTCTTTGCCTTCGAACAGGAAGCTCACCATCTCCTGTTCCAGCAGTTTACGGTGCTCGGCGTTCATCATGTTGAGCTTTTTCTCGTTAATCAACATGGTCTGCTTATGCTGCCACTGCGCCCATGCGTCCTTAGAGATCTCGTTATAGATACGTTTTCCTAGTTCGCCAGGGTAGAGCTGAAAATCTTGCCCTTCAGCGTCGCGTTGCAGGTAAGTACAAAAAATCGTTCTGCTCATAAGTCATCCTCTTCATCGACCGGGGCGTTAAACTGGCGCTCCGGTACGTAACTGCTGTAACAAGCGCTCCACGGGGGCCGCCAGTCCGACTGACGGCGGTTGCGCTAAGTTATACCAGAGCGCGCCGCCTTCATCCATGCAGGCGTCCAGTGACGACACGGGAAGCCACATAGGCACAATATCCAGGTGGAAATGGCTAAATGTGTGGCGAAACGCGTTAAGCTGGGTCAAATTATCAGCGTTAACATGCCGTTGCGCCAGCCATTCACGTAATTCATCTTCGCTGGCGAACTGCGGAAAGCAGTAGAGTCCGCCCCATAAACCGCTGGGAGGGCGCTGCGCCAGGAAAATCTCCTGATTATGCTGTAACAATAAAAAGTAACCCGTCCGCTCCGGCAACGTCTGTTTCGGTTTCTTGCCCGGATAGCGTGACCAGCTTTCATGCGCAGCGGCGATACAACCGTTTTGCAGCGGACACAGGGTGCACTTTGGCTTTGAACGCGTACAAACCATCGCGCCCAGATCCATCATCGCCTGATTAAAACGCTCCACGCCGCGTGCGGGCGTCACTTGCTCGCTCAGCGTCCACAGCGTATTCTCCACCTCTTTTTTTCCAGGCCAGCCGCTAACAGCATAACAGCGAGCCAGCACACGTTTAACGTTTCCATCAAGAATCGGATAATGTTTACCTAACGCGAGGGAGAGAATCGCGCCGGCGGTTGAACGCCCGACGCCGGGGAGCGCGGCGATTTCGGCAAAAGTTTGCGGGAATTCTCCACCGTGAAGCGTTGCTACCTGTTGCGCCGCTTTATGCAAATTACGCGCGCGGGCGTAATAGCCGAGCCCGGTCCATAAATGGAGCACTTCATCCAGCGGCGCATTCGCTAAATCCGTTACCGTCGGAAAGCGCGCCATAAATCGCTCAAAGTAAGGAATCACCGTCGTCACCTGCGTTTGTTGCAACATGACTTCCGAGAGCCATACTTTGTAAGGCGTCTTGTTAATTTGCCAGGGCAGCGTTTTCCGCCCGTATTTGTCGTACCAGTCCAGAACCTGGGCTGAAAATTGAGACGCTTGCATGGAAACTCATTCATTATTGCCGGGGGCAAGATTGCAGCACAGAGGCCGCAGGGTGTAAACCGGAACTTTCCGCAGTGCGCTTCATGCTTGCATCCGGCAACTAACTTTGGATAATGCCCGTTTTCAGAACTCAAACACAGCAGACTACACTTTTATGAAAAACGACGTCATTTCACCGGAATTTGATGAAAACGGTCGCCCGCTGCGCCGTATTCGTAGTTTTGTTCGTCGCCAGGGGCGACTGACAAAGGGGCAAGAGCACGCGCTGGAAAACTACTGGCCGGTGATGGGCGTCGAGTTCAGCGAAGCGCCGGTAGATTTCGCCACGTTGTTTGGTCGCGAAGCGCCGGTGACGCTGGAGATTGGTTTTGGCATGGGGGCGTCTCTCGTGGCGATGGCGAAAGCGCGCCCGGAGCAGAATTTCCTCGGCATTGAAGTGCATTCACCCGGTGTCGGCGCGTGTCTGGCGTCCGCTCATGAAGAGGGCGTTGAAAACCTGCACGTCATGTGCCACGACGCGGTAGAAGTGTTGCATAAAATGATTCCTGACAATTCTTTATCGATGGTTCAGCTCTTTTTCCCTGACCCGTGGCATAAAGCGCGTCATAATAAACGCCGTATCGTTCAGGTGCCGTTTGCTGAACTGGTATTGAGCAAGCTGAAATTGGGCGGCGTTTTCCATATGGCGACCGACTGGGAAGCGTATGCGGAACACATGCTTGAAGTCATGTCTTCTATCGACGGGTACAAAAATCTGTCAGAGAGCAATGATTATGTACCGCGCCCGGAATCGCGCCCGGTAACGAAATTTGAACAACGTGGCCATCGTCTTGGTCATGGCGTATGGGACTTAATGTTCGAGAGGGTGAAATAATGGCAAAGAACCGTAGTCGTCGTCTGCGTAAAAAAATGCACATTGACGAATTCCAGGAATTAGGATTTTCGGTGGCATGGCGTTTTCCGGAAGGTACATCTGAAGAGCAGATCGATAAGACTGTCGATGACTTTATTAATGACGTTATTGAGCCTAATAAACTGGCGTTTGACGGCAGCGGCTACCTGGCCTGGGAAGGGCTGATTTGTATGCAGGAAATCGGTAAATGTACCGAAGAACATCAGGCGATTGTGCGTAAGTGGCTGGAAGCGCGCAACCTTGAAGAAGTCCGAACCAGCGAACTTTTCGACGTTTGGTGGGACTAATAAGTACAGGGTCGGCAAATGCCGGCCCGCTTTGTCTTGAGGGAAAGTTATGATGCGCAAAACGCTGCTGGCGGCAGTGCTAACGTTTACGGCGATGGCCGCTCATGCAGATTACAAATGCAGCGTCACGCCGCGTGACGATGTGATCCTGAGTCCACAAACGGTGCAGGTGAAAGGTGAAAACGGCAACCTGGTGATCACGCCGGACGGCAATGTGATGTACAACGGTAAGCAGTACACCCTTAGCGCCGCGCAGCGCGAGCAGGCGAAAGATTACCAGGCGGAACTGCGAAGCGCGCTGCCGTGGATTGATGAGGGCGCCCGATCGCGCGTCGAAAAAGGCCGCGTGGCGCTGGATAAAATCATCGCTAAAGAGGTGGGCGAAAGCAGCAACATGCGCAGCCGCCTGACGAAGCTTGATGCGCAATTAAAAGCGCAAATGAACCGCATTATCGAACATCGTACGGACGGCCTGACGTTCCACTATAAGGCTATCGACCAGGTGCGTGCCGACGGTCAGCAGTTGGTGAATCAGGCGATGGGCGGTATTTTGCAGGACAGCATTAACGAAATGGGCGCCAAAGCGGTGCTTAAAGGCGGCGGCAATCCTTTACAGGGCGTGATGGGTAGTCTCGGTGGTTTGCAAACCGCTATCCAGAACGAATGGAAAAACCAGGAGAAAGATTTCCAGCAGTTTGGCAAAGATGTCTGTAGCCGCGTAGTGACCTTAGAAGATAGCCGCAAAGCGCTGGTTGGCAGCCTGAAGTAATCTTTCCTTTTTAAATAAATATCCTCCGGCATAGCCGGAGGTTTTTCTGATGCGCCTGTAAGGCTCTCTTACCAGCCGCGCCCTAACAGGCGCATACGATCTGACATTTGCATCAAACTTCGTTACTTACG